>DAOVVO010000077.1 GCA_030637135.1 Nitrospirota bacterium | reverse complement strand
TCCTGTCCTTCAATGCAACGTTTGTATAACTCATGACACTATCCCCCCTTTTTAAAGAAATTACTTATTATTTGTTATTATCATAACTCCAAGGGTTCAAGACTTATTAACCAGGATTTAAGAGATTATGCCCAAGGAGTGCCTCCATCCACAATGCTGTGCTCCTCCCACATAAACCAGCTTCCTGAATCTGAAAGGAAAAAGTGCGTATTTGCAAATATGTCATAATGCTGCTGTTCCTCTTTTATGAGCTTCTCAAAGAGCATTTTCTCCTTATCAGTTTTTGCCTCAGAAAGCGCCTTTTTGTAAAATTCTACCCCTTCTTTTTCCATCTGCATTGCAATCTTAAATGCCTCAAGTTCATCTTTTGTTGCTTCGACTCGCTCCATCATTTGATCTTTCATTGTCTCAAAAATGGTCTTAATATTTTTCATGGGACTAACATCAGTAACCTTTATGTCAAGCCCCTCAATGATTTTGGATATGATATCGAGATGCCTTTTCTCATCCTCTGTAATACTGAGGAACATCTTTTTGCCGACTGGATGGCTGGTCTTTTCGGAAGCCTCCTTGTAGAATTTTATTGCGTCTGTTTCCATGTTTTTTGCTATCTGAAGAGCATTCATTCCTATTATTCTCCTCCTAATAAGCTTTTATGAGTTTTAATCTCATCTGTTTAAGATAATCAACGTGTTTGACTTCTTGTTCCATCATCTCCTGAAATACAACTTGTGTATTGGTGTCCTCTGCAGTTTGAGAAAGTTTACGATACAGGTTATACGCCTTTCCTTCTATTTCCATAGCTAATGTCAGCGCTTGTTTTTCATCTGAAAAATTGTATTTCTCAATTTTTTTCTCGAGGTCTTTCACCGGAATTCCGGCTTCTGTTACAGGCGCATCTGTTTTGTTTTTGAATTCTTCAAAACTCTTTAATTCTTTATCCCCCAGTATTGACTGGTATAGAAACTGAATAAAATCCATATGTTTCCCTTCCCATTGCGAAAGCTTCCCGAATGTGTTCTTAGCCTCTTTATTAACTGCCTTCTCAGCCGCCTGTGAATAGAACTCTTTTGTCCCTTTCTCCATCAAAAAGGCCTCAACAAGTGCACCCAGTAAATCCTCTTTGCCTGTTATCATTATGATGTGATTCTCCCTATTAATATAATAGATCAGTAATTTTTAAAGGTCGCTCTGTTATTCTCGTTTTTTCCTTCTTTATGAGTGTCTGAAACTATGTGAAATCATTCCCTCATGATAATGTCGTAAAGTGCCTTGCCTGCAAAGAAATCTCCCCATGCAATGCCTATATCCGGCAGGGTTGACCTCAAAAACCAGTCTTCAAGGGGTGCAGACTTCGTGATAAGTTCAGCGATGCTGAAGTGTCCCATGAGAACTGTGCCGTAAATCACTATAATACCGTTCAAAAGATACCCGTAAACAGCGGTCTTTCTTGACATAAACAGTGCTGTAACCAGCACAACATCAATGAGGGGGAATAAAAAAGAAAGAAATTTAGTATTGTCAAATCTGAGTTTCCCGGGATTCATTGTATCAGGAACCATGAAATTATGAATCCTGTAGTGAAGTAAAAGCCCGGATAATGCTAACAGAAAAAGTGCAAGTAAGAGTGTCCTCTTGTTCATTGCTCACCTAAAACGTAAATCTGACCATATGACCCAGATAAAACGTTAGACCTATCACGATAATGTGGAGTATCCACCATCCGGGTTTGAATCTCATAAAATGTTTAAGCATGCTACCCCCACAAAAAATGCCCGAGTGTATAGACTACGGCAATCCCCACAAGATGTATAATCCACCAGCCAGCCCTGAGAAATCCTATTTTAGCGGAAAAACTTTCTTTTTTCATAACAACCCTCCTCAGAAACTAACGTGCCTTATAACTTAAATCCCCTTTTCCCAGTCTTCGCTTGTGTTGCCTGTTTACATAAATAACCCAAATATTATCAATTACCCCTTAATTTTTCAATTTAAAAAAGAGAGTAAATTTGATTAAAGAATACCGTTTACTCTAAAAAACAACAATGATATAAATCATATAATAGTATGTGTGTTTCTTATCAGGTAATTGTATCACAGGGAGAAGGGATATCAAATACTGTTAAGATCAAAAAGCCCACTTGTGTAAATATTTTTAACATGTAAACATAATAAGAATCGGGTTAAAAGAAGGATTTTTGATGCTTTCCTCCTCTTCAAAAGGTAATTTTAAACACCTGTTCTCACGTTAATCTCTTTACCTTTTAGAGAAAGCCACCGGTGTTGCACCCCGTAAGAGACCACGGGTCTTATGGGGTTTAAAGCCACCGTAAGAGACCAAATGTCCTACGGGGTAAAAAGCCATTGTCGTTACATACCGTTAGAGATTGTAAAATCTCTAAGTGGGTTTACCCCGTTAGAATGTCCTGTTGCTTGCCACGGTGATGAAAACTTTGTATTCCACTTATAGTGAACATGGGGTTTAATGCCCTGTGTGAACTATTCAACGGGGTGTTACTTTTTAAGGGATTTTATATATGTAACAATATTCGCCATGTCCTCGCCCTCTGGGTCTAGAGCTTTCCCCTGGAGCGGCATCTCAATACATATATTAACAGCTTCTTCAATACTCTCCTGCTTCTTCCCCATTATATGAAACTCCTTCTTTTCCCCTGCCTTTTCAAGACCTCTTCCATCAGGATGACAGGTATTGCAAGAATTTGCATTCGTACTACTGCCTAATGCCGGATTGTTGAAAAAAGCCTTGCCCTTTGCAACACTGTCCATAGCCATCCCGCTCTGTGACACTTCAGCTGCTGCCATTTCACTCATTTCATGGACAAAAATGAGGAAAAGTCCAATTGTTATGAAACACAACATTGTAATCTTTAAAGCATTCATTGATAATTACCTCCTTTTGTTCCTTGAATAGAAATAAAAATTATAAGAGCCTGTAAGGATAAGCCCTTTTTGTCCATTGATTTGACGGAAATTTTTTATCGAGACTTTCGTAGGCTTCCTTTAACGGTTTGGGATCCTTTGTGCTTTTATAACGGCAAACCCCTTGCAAATAAAGCGCCTCAGGCGCAGAGTCGCTCTTTGGATATCCTGTAAGGAGATTGTCAAAATATATGAGCGCTTTATCGAATTTATCAGTATCAAAGCAGGACTTCCCTATCCCAAGAAGCAACGATGGAATCAATTCTTCAGGAGCGAGAAAACCCAGTGTGCGATGGTGCTCTCTGCCCTCGGCATCAAGCGTTATAATACTTGGCGTCCACTTGATATTAAAATCAGCGGCATAGGGTTGAGCATCAGATTGTAACCTCAGAGGAATCATGTGCTGATCGATAAACCTCGCAACGTTTTCATCCGGATACGTAACTGCATCCATCTGCTGACAGCCAATTCAACCAGGGTTATAAAAATCAAGCAACACGAGTTTATTCTCTGTTTGTGCCCGTGCCAAAGCCTTGCCCATATCTGTTTCCCATTGAATTTTTTTTGCCATAACTTCACCTTCCTTTCTTCAGATTCTTGTTATTTATCATTTAATAAAACATTGAGGGTCTTCTGTGAGGAAATCATTCTGACCTTTTGATTGAGAATAAGCATATGCTATTGCCCTGCAGCCTCTGCAGTGTGCCCATCTCCTGCATGTACCGCACCTTCCCTTATAGCTGTTCTTGTCTCTCAGAACATTCAGAACATCAGAGGTCGCCCATATTTCCCTCAGCGAATCTTCTCTTATATTTCCTATGGGAATGTTAAGCCTCCTGCAAGGAGTAATTGTTCCATCCGGTAGCAGGGTCAATCCTGCTATTCCTGCTGCACACCCCCCATAGGCTGTACAGCCCGTATCAGAGCTGTTTTTTATGTTCATCTGTGATGCGATCGGGTCGCCGGTGACAATTTCAAGTCCTTTTACATCGAGTGATAAGAGCGAATCATAGATTTGTTTCACCCGGAATTTATCAATCATTTGATTCAATAAGAGTGCTCCCCGACCACACGGCACAAGCCTTGAAAAACCAAGCCTCTGTGCACCTATATCTTTTGCAAATGTTATGAGTTCGCCGATATAACCTTCATTGAGGTTAGAAAGGGTAACATTTAAGGTGACCCTTACATGTGAATGGAGAAGATTTTTTATGCCTCTGGCAGATAAAGCAAAGCTGCCTTTTCCTCTGATTGTATCATGTATAGCCTCTGGTCCTTCGATGCTAACCTGAACACCTTTAATGCCAAGGTCTGATAGCTGTTCTGCTTCTTTCTTGTGAATAAGGGTGCCATTTGTGAGAAGATAGACGTCAAATCCCTTCCTTCTTAATGCGTCAAGAATCTCAAAAATATCTTTTCTTAAAAACGGCTCTCCCCCTGTAATATTAAAACTGGGCGAAAACTTTATACCATATGTCTCCGCCCAGTCATATAACACGCCCGACACTTCCTCTATGACCTCGTTAACTTCTGGGAAAGTCATCTCTTTTTTTATTGTCTCTTCCTGATAGCAATGGTTGCAGCGGAGGTTACACCTTTCTGTCAGATGCCATTGGATAAAGAAGTCGTGTTCAGACGCATTATCCCTCGTTGCTTGACCAGCAACTATTCGCTTTTTCAGCCCTTTCACTTGTGGCACCGCTTTGCAGGGTTTTCCTTCAAAGCCTTCTTCAGGTCACCCCAAAACTCTGCCTCTTTCAAAACTGCCCTTTTACTTAACGGCTTTTTCACCCTTATTCACCTCCTTTCTCATAAAGTATGGTGGACGTGTGACTTCTTAAAAATATAAGATATTTTCTGCTAATATACCATGATTTAAATCATATCAAAAAAGAAAAATGGAAGTTACAATGATAATGAATTTTAATTCTATGAAGAGTTTTCAATGATAAAAGCAGTTATTTTTGATTTTGGAGGGGTGCTGTCAGAAGAGGGCTTTAAACAAGGCATTGAGTCTATTGGAGAACAGAGCGGTCTTACGCCGGAAAATTTTTTTAAGACTGCCGAAGAACTCATCTATAAAACAGGATATGTAACAGGAAGAATCAAGGAACCAGCATATTGGAATGCCTTACGGAATATGACAGGTATTACCGGTAGCGATAAAGAATTCAGAAAAAAGATCCTTAAGAGATTTATATTAAGGACAAAAATGTTAAAGATTGTTAAAAAGATAAAATCATCGGGCTTAATCACAGCCATCCTCAGCGACCAGACAAACTGGCTTGAAGAAATTAATCAAAAAACACCTTTCTTTCACCATTTTGACTATGTATTTAACTCCTATAGACTTCATAAAGGGAAGAGCGACCCTTCAGTATTCGGAGATGTGTGCTCGGCAATGGGTTTAAGCCCGGAGGAAGTGGTCTTTATAGACGACAACAGTGAAAATATTCAACGGGCACGGAGTAAAAGGCTCAATACTATTCATTTTAAAGACATAGAGGATTTTGAAAAAGAAATTCTAAAAAATATTTCTAAAGATTTTTTCATAAAAAACTGAGTAGCGTTATTTTAATCCTTGACTAATGTGATGAGTCTGATAAAATTTCATATACATAGCCACAACTAAAAATGATAACCTGTCTATACAGTTAACCCGATCTCTAAGAACTTTTTTAAAAGGAGGATTTACAATGAGCACAATAGGTGAAGTATTTCAAACAGCTGACTGGAAAGCTGAAAAACATGTCCCGGTAATAGAATGCCCTGATTCAGTAAAGGCCGACGAATTTTTTGAGGTAAAGCTGACTATTGGTAAAGAGATTGCCCATCCCAATACAACTGAACATCACATCAGGTGGGTTCAACTTTTTTTTAAACCCGAGGGTGGAAAATTTGCCTTTCAGGTAGGAATTTTTGAATTTACTGCTCATGGCGAATCAACCGAAGGGGCAAACGCCGGACCGGCATACACACACTCCTCTGTTTCCGCATCGCTGAAAATAAAAAAAGCAGGGGTGCTCTTTGCAACGAGTTTTTGTAACATACACGGACTCTGGGAAAGTTCAAAGGCAATCAAGATAACATAAGAAGCGTTCAGACTATTTTCAATCGATACATATAATGCATCGTGATGATAGAGAACTATATGTTAATTTTTCTCTGCCAGGTTTTTTCCTTCTGCACCTGAGATAGTCAAAGATAAAGTTACCGTGGGAGATGCATAATTCATGAATTTCATTTCTCAATGTGTTCCGGGGCTCCGTTAGAGAAAGTTCATCTCGTTAAAGATTGTAAAATCTCTAACGGGGTTTACAGTGCTATAAAAAAATAAGGGCAGACATATGAAGAATCAGGAAAAAGTAACGGAGATTCTCAAGCGTCTCAAAAAAAAGTATAAAGAACCAAAGACTGCCCTTAACTTCAAGACTCCCTTTGAGCTCCTCGCTTCCACAATACTTTCGGCACAGACCACAGACACACTTGTAAACAAAGTAACGGAAAAGCTTTTTA
>DAOVVO010000116.1 GCA_030637135.1 Nitrospirota bacterium | reverse complement strand
GCTGTAAGAATACTTGCAAAAGAGGAATCCAAAACCAGAGCCAAGAACTATTTCCCTGAGATTACAGACAAATATAAATGCCAGACAGCAGCTTATAAAGTAATGCCGGATGAAGAACTCTTTGAATGCAGGAGCGTGAAGATTAACATACCTGAACAGGATATGCCCGGAAGGCCTGTAAAGAGGGTCAAATGCGATCAATGCGGAGAATATGTCCAGGACAAAAGGGAGACTTATGTGGATGGCAAAGTGTTATGTAAGGCCTGTGCAAGCGGCGCATATTACAAGGTTCAGAAGTGATTTTATAACTGTTTAGCCACAGACTTTTCACTGACAAAAAATATTCTTGTTATACTTGCCACAGATTCACACAGATTTTCACAGAATTTTTTTAAGAATTATTTTTATTTATTTGAGGCTCTTGCAGAAGTCCCCATTTTGTCACCCTGAGCAGAGCGAAGGGCCTTACAACCTATTGATTTAAAAAGATTCCTCGTTTCTACTCGGAATGACATTTGACCACTTTCAGTGTGTTTCTGTGTAAATCTGTGGCTAATAAACCTGTGTTTGGCATTACGTAATTTTTTTATTTGACAGCGTTAGGCAGATATGGTATAACGAAACGTGGAGATTCGTTCTAAGATTTGGCTTGAGGTTGACGGAGAGCCTGTGTTAGGCGGCGGACGATGCTCTTTGCTCCATGGTATTGAAAAATTTGGTTCCATCAATAAAGCCTCAAAGCAGCTCCATATCTCATACAGAAAGGCATTGAGCTACATTCAGACAATGGAACAAAGGTTTGGGGTTAAGCTCGTGGACAGAAGAACAGGGGGAAGGCACGGTGGTGGTGCAACACTTACACGTGACGCTCAAGAGTATTTGAAAAAATACGAAAAACTTGAGCACGGGATAAATAAGATGTTAGACCGGAGATATGCAAAAGTGTTTGGTAATAATAAGAAAAGGAGATAACGAACATTTTCAGTTTTTTTATGCCCATCGTTAGGCAAATATGTTATAACGGCGAACGTGCCTTAACTCGATTGAGAGGGAGGAATTATGTGTGATAACAGAGTGTCCGACAACAAACATGCAATGATAAACAAAACAGTGCCCGTTACAGAGGCTGTTGGAATGGTTCTGTCCCATGACATTACAGAAATAAGACGGGGGGAATTCAAAGGCAGGGCATTTAAAAAAGGGCATGTTATAAGAAAAGAAGATATCTGTCATCTGCAGAGGCTCGGTAAAGAAAACCTCTTTATCCTTGAGATAAAACAGGATGAGATGCATGAAAACGATGCAGCATATGCAATTGCAGAGGCACTTGCCGGAAGCGGCGTAAAGTCAAACAGCGAACCAAAAGAGGGAAAGATAAACCTCGCTGCTGAGAGGGATGGATTATTAAAAATTGACCGGGAAGCCCTCTTGGCATTTAACACGCTCGGTGACGTAATGTGTGCAACAATACACAGTAATTCTGTTGTGAAAAAGGGGCAGGTAGTAGCCGGAACACGGGCAATACCTCTTGTAGTAAAAAAATCCATAGTAGATGATGCAGTAACAATAGCTGAAAGAGGTAAAGGCATTGTAAGCGTAAAACCGATGAGAAGACCTAAGGCTGGAATCGTCATAACCGGCAATGAGGTCTATTATGGAAGAGTAACAGATGCATTTAAACCACTGATAACGATGAAGATAAGAGAATATTGCGGAGAAGTTGTCGGTGTCTACTTTGCACCTGATGACGCGCACTATATAGAAGACAGGATAAGAGAGTTGATAAGTGGCGGTGCTGATCTGATTATAACAACAGGGGGAATGTCTGTTGACCCTGACGATGTTACGAGATTTGCAATCAGAAATATCGGTGCTCAAGACATTACATATGGCTCACCGGTTCTTCCTGGAGCTATGTTTCTCATAGCCTATGTCAGAGCAGAGGAGCAGAAGAGCAGAAGAGAGGAAGAAAAAAATTCCTTAACTTCCAAGCTTTCCGACTTCCGGACTTCCGGACTCATTCCCATTCTCGGCATCCCGGCCTGCGGGATGTACTGCTCTACGACAATATTTGATATTGTTTTACCGAGAATTCTTGCTGGCGAAAAAATAGACAGAAAGGAACTTGCTGAACTTGGCCATGGCGGGCTGTGTTTAAAATGTAAAGAATGCCGCTATCCTGTCTGTCCTTTCGGGAAATAGAACATAAAACAGTTCCATCGTTCCATAGAGTGGCAGCGCCAAAAGGAAAAGCAGAAAAAATATATGGTTTAAAAGCTCTGAACTCCTGAATTGTGGCGCTTCTGGTTTTTTTAAACTGAAGAACTGAGGTGCTTTGCAACGGTGGTACTTTTAAAATGTGTAAATGATTCAATTTTTATACCTATAATATGAGCACACTATCTCAAAAACAACTGGACAAGCGGATATCCCTCAGGGACTCTTTCAATCGTCGTATTGATTATTTAAGGATATCAATAACAGACAGGTGCAACCTTAAATGTATATATTGTATGCCGAAAAAACGCATACAAAATTTCAAAGGGTCAGAAATTCTGACCTCTGAAGAGATAGTGAGATTTGTCCGTATTGCTCATGAGAACGGATTGAGAAAGGTCCGTATTACCGGAGGCGAACCCCTCATGAGAAAGGATATATTCTCACTTATCGCATCAATTAAGCAGACAGGGATACGCGATTTGAGCCTTACCTCGAACGGGATTATGTTGTCAAAACATGCCGGAGAGCTGAAAAAGGCAGGGCTCGACCGCGTCAATATAAGTCTTGATACAATGGTTGCTGAAAAGTATAAAGCAATAACGAATGGAGGTGATATTAATCGTGTCTGGGAGTCCATTGAAGAAGTCGAGAGGGTGGGACTTTCGCCGGTAAAAATAAATGTCGTTCCTATCAATGGACTTAATAATGAAGAGATAGCCTCTTTTGCTTCGCTTACCTTCAATAAAAACTATCATATAAGATTTATTGAATTCATGCCTGTGGGATGTAATGAAATATGGAAAAAGGATAGGTGTATAAGTGCAAAGGAAGTTATGCATATTATTGCAACGCTCGGAACCCTTGAGCGTCTTAAATTCAGAGGGCAAGGCCCCTCACGAAATTTCAGGATAAAGGGAGCTCAGGGAGTAATAGGAATTATAAGCCCGCTCAGTGACCATTTTTGCAACTTCTGTAACCGGCTTCGGCTTACCTCAGACGGAAAAATAAGGCCGTGTCTTTTCTCCGGTGTCGAGATAGACATTAAAACTCCGATGAGAAACGGCGCCTCTGATTATGAAATTGAAAGGCTCTTTTGTCATTCAGTTAAAATAAAGCCCCTGAGGCACTTACTCAGTGAAGATGTAACATCATCTCGATCTCTTATGGCAATGTCTCAAATCGGTGGATAACAACCCGCATGCCTCAAATCCTGTCGGAAACATTTCCAATTTCGTGATTGATAATATTATTCATATTGTATCTTTATTATCTATTTTTATCCCCCCTTTAGTAAAGGGGGATAGGGGGGATTTGTTATTGAAATTCTACTTATTATAAAATCTCCCCTAACCCCTCTTTTCCAAAGAGGGGAATC
>DAOVVO010000033.1 GCA_030637135.1 Nitrospirota bacterium | reverse complement strand
TTAAAGCTTCCTGCAGTCTTGGTACGAGTCGATTCCGACCCGAAACTTCTCTATGAGTCTACGACGGGACTATGGGGAACCTGACTGCCATGCCTACCGGCACCTGTCTGCTCTATGAGTCGTAGACCGACAGGTAGAGGCAGGCGTCAGGTAAGTTACGCTTGCTATTTCATATTAAAAAATCAAAAAAATTGAACTTATTAAGTTTTTTGGCTATCATAAAAGAATATGAAGGCTATTATATTAAGTGGTGGAAAAGGGACACGCCTAAGACCATTAACCTACTCTGGGGCAAAACAGCTCGTCCCGGTTGCTAACAAGCCGATACTTTTCTATTGTATTGACAACATTGTTCAGGCAGGAATAAAAGACATAGGCATTATCATCTCACCTGAAACAGGGCAGGAGATAAAAGATGCTGTTGGTGACGGTAGTCCATGGAACGTTAATATACAATATATATTGCAGGAAGTGCCCGGCGGGCTTGCACATGCCATTAAAACTGCACGAGCTTTCCTTGATGATTCCCCATTTATTATGTATTTAGGAGATAACCTGATTGGCACAGGAATAAATGAATTTGTTGAGGAATTTCAAAAGAATACCCCGGAAGCACTCATCCTCCTTAAAGAAGTTAAAAATCCAAAACAATTCGGTGTAGCTGAAATTTCAAAAGAGGGAAAAGTCACCCATCTTTTAGAGAAGCCTGACATCCCACCTTCTAATCTTGCCCTTGTAGGTATATATATTTTTTCAACAAAAATACACACAGCTATTGAAAAAATTAAACCCTCAAAAAGAGGCGAACTCGAGATAACAGACGCTATTCAGGAATTGATTAGTACGGGGAGTAATGTGGAAAGTTTTGTGCTTGATACATGGTGGCTTGATACGGGTAAAAAAGATGACCTTCTGACTGCAAATGTTATTGTTCTTGATGAATGGTTGAAAGGGAATATAAATGGACACATAGATGATAGCAGCAAGGTTCTCGGGCGTGTAACTATAGGGAAGGGCTCAATGATTAAAAAAAGTACTATACGCGGACCTGTTGTAATCGGTGAAAATACAATGATTGAAAATTCTTTTATCGGCCCACATACAAGTATAGGTGACAACGTAAAAATAATGAAATCTTCTGTTGAGCATTCCGTGGTAATGAACTCAAGCGAATTGATAGAAATTGAAAGGATAGAAGAAAGTATCATAGGTCGTAGGGTAAAAATTACCAGCAATAATACTATGCATAAAGCCCTCAGGCTTATGCTTGGCGATGATTCTGTAGTAGAGGTATAGGGTGGAAGGACTTGAGATACGGGAAATTTCTCTTTACAAAGATTCCAGAGGATGGCTCGGGGAGATAATCAGGGAAGACGAAGCTACATTCAAACCCCTCATGACATATCTCTCCATGACAAAGCCCGGTGTTGTGAGAGGGCCCCATGAACATAGAGAACAAACAGATTTTTTTTGTCTTATTGGCAGGTTCAGGCTGTATTTTTGGGACAACAGAAAAACATCAACTTCCTACAAGAAGAAAGAGACCATAGATACATCAGAGATTCCCGTAATAGCGGTTGTGCCTCCCGGTATTGTGCATGCCTATAAAAATATAGGTAAAAGTAACGGTTATGTAATAAACCTTCCTGACAAACTTTATAAAGGGTGGGGCAAGACTGAGCAGGTAGATGAGATACGATATGAAAATGACCCCGATAATTCTTATAAGGTAAGTGATTAAGCATGAAACTATTGATAACTGGCGGTGCGGGGTTCATTGGATCAAATTTTATCAGACATATACTATCTTCTCATCCGGATTATGGGGTAGTTAATTTAGACAATCTTACCTATGCCGGCAACTTGGAAAACCTCAAAGATATAGAGACATCACCTGGATATACATTTATAAAAGGTGATATCTGTGACAGGAAGGCACTGGAGAAAATAGAGTTTGATACAATTGTAAATTTTGCTGCAGAGAGTCACGTTGACAGGAGCATATTAGATGCACAGCCTTTTCTGAGAACAAATATTCTAGGGACATATGCTCTCCTTGAAACGGCAAAAAAGAGAGAATGCCTTTTTTTACATGTATCAACGGATGAGGTTTATGGTTCTACTGAAAAAGGGTTTTTTAAAGAAGATTCTCTTCTTCAACCAAACAGCCCTTACGCTGCAAGCAAGGCATCGGCTGATATGCTTGTTAGGTCTTATATTGAAACCCACAAGATTAAGGCAATCATAACGCGGTGTTCAAATAATTATGGTCCTTATCAATTTCCCGAAAAACTGATTCCGCTTGTCATTTTGAATGCCATGAATAAAAAACCAATTCCAGTGTACGGAGACGGTATGCAGGTAAGGGACTGGATTTATGTTGTAGACCACTGTAAGGCTATAGATGCAATTCTCCACAGTGGCATCCCGGGAGAGATTTACAACATTGGTGCACGAAATGAAGAAAAAAATATCGAAACAATTAAGTTCATACTCAATAAAACAGCAGAGAAGTTGAATATAAGCGAAAAAGAACTAACGGGTTTAATAACTTTTGTTAAGGACAGAAGCGGTCATGACAGGAGGTACGCAATAGACCCTTCAAAAATTGAGCAAGAACCTGGATGGAAACCTGAGATAAATTTTGATGAAGGTATAACAAGAACCATTGAATGGTATATTTCCAATAAGACATGGTGGCAGAGAATCATTTCCGGAGAATACAAGCAGTATTATGAAGCTCAATATGGGGAGAGGTTGAAAACGTGAGGATTGCACTAACAGGCTCTGATGGAATGCTCGGCTCTGACATAACAAAGGTTTTCACAGATGTCGAACTCATAACATTAACACTCAGGGACTTTGATATAACTGACCTTGATAAAACCAAAAAAAATATTAAAGAGATAAAACCTGAATACCTCATACATGCTGCAGCGTATACTGATGTAGACGGAAGTGAAAACAATCCTGATAAGGCATTTCTCGTTAATGGCATAGGGACAAGAAATGTAGCAATAGCCTGCCAGGACATTAATTGCCCGATAGTGTATATAAGCACAGACTATGTTTTTGACGGTAAAAAAAAAGAGCCCTATAATGAGTGGGACATATCTAACCCTATAAATAAATATGGTCTTTCAAAGCTAATCGGAGAAAATTTTGTAACTTCACTTACTAATAGATTTTATATTGTCAGGACTTCGTGGCTTTATGGTAAGAACGGGAAAAACTTTGTAGATACTATATTAAGACTCATGTCTGAAAGAAAAGAAGTCGAGGTTGTCGATGACCAGAAAGGTTCACCTACATATACATATGACCTTGCAGTAACATTGAGAGAACTAATAGGGAAAGGATTTGGAATATATCATATATCGAATACTTCACAGTGTTCCTGGTATGAGTTTGCCCTTGAGATTGCCAAATTAAAAGGCATGAATACTAACATTAAGCCAATAACCTCCAACAAATTTAAAAGACCTGCTAAACGGCCATTCTTTTCTGTACTTAATAATACCATGCTGAGGCTTGAGGGTATAAAGGGATTAAGGCACTGGAAAGAAGCGCTCAAGGAATATCTTGAACAGAGCACGTAATGTAAAATTCATCTCCTAAAAATTTGCAATTTATCACAGTAGAGCTCTACAGTCAGGTTAAATTTTTTTGCCGCCTTCACAGGTAAGAGTTTATACTATTTCCCCCGGATGTTGAGTGTGAGTACGCTCAATTTATAATTCACCTTTCCATGAAAATTTTATTTACCCCGTTAGAGAAAGTTCATTCCGTTAGAAATTTATCTCAAACGGGAAAATCGACGGTGGTTAACCCCGCAAGAGACCACAGGTCTTACGATGTAAAAAGCCACTGTCAGTGCATACCATTAGAGATTGTAAAATCTCTAACGGGGTTTACACACCCCATATACGAATACGATTTCTTCAGAAAATTTGCAAGATCTCCGACATGGTTTCTGAGTACTATATCTTTCCAAAACAATACAATATAAATTACATCCTCCCGATTTTATTTAAAATTTTAACCCGTTTTTTATACAATAATTCAAAGACTTTTAAGAATATAAGTTTTTATATTACAATAGAGCTTATGAACGTTCTCATGCTCAATCCTCCCTATGGGAAAGATTTTTGCCGGTCTGCCAGGTGGGCAGCTAAATCAAGAGGCAGGGTCCAACGTCACCCTGACTGGATGCTCATTGCGACGTCAGTACTTGAGAAGGCTGGCAATAATGTTAAATTCGTAGACGGGGCTGCCTTAAATCTTGAGAGAGAGGACATTCAGAAAATTATTCACGATTTCTCTCCTTCAATGGTCGTCATCCATACCACTACCCCTTCAATTTACAACGACATCTCATATGCATCTCTGGCAAAAGAATCAGTTAATCCAACCACTGTCTTAATCGGCCCCCATGTAAGCGCTGAGTATGACGACACCTTTAAACTTTCTAATGGTTCAATAGACATCATTGCCATTGGAGAATACGACTATACACTCAGAGACATCGCCTCAGGTAACCCTGTAAAAGATATTGAGGGAATTGCATATCAGGACGGTGATAACATAATAAGAACACCCGAGCGGCAGTTTCTTGATGTAAAGGAATTGCCCTTTCCCGCATGGCATCACATTAAACCAGAATGGTACCACGATGCAGGAAAACGCTTCCCTTTCCTTACCCTTATTTCGGGGCGAGGCTGTTTTGCCAGATGCACATTCTGCCGCGACACGCCCACTATGTTCGGCAGAAGGCTGAGATTCAGGGAGCCTACACAGGTTGTTGATGAAATGGAATATGATGTCGGGTTGTTTCCATATATAAAGGAGATAATGTTTGAAACTGATACATTTACTGCCTCTCCTGTACATGTTAAAGGGGTATGCGAAGAAATTCTAAAACGTGGACTGAATATCCCCTGGAGCTGTAATGCACGGGTAGATTTGGACTTATCACTTTTACCCCTCATGAAAAAGGCTGGATGCCGTATGCTAATGGTCGGCTTTGAATTCGGTACCCAGGAAGCACTTGATTCAGTGAAAAAAGGGGTCACTCTTGAACAGTCAAGGCGGTTTGCAGAAGAGGCAAAGCGTTTGAAATTCATCATTCACGGGTGTTTCATGATCGGCGCGCCGGGCGAGACAAAGGAATCTGCACAGGCAACAATAGAGTTCGCAAAATCACTGCCTATGGATACCATTCAGATATCAGGTATATGCACATATCCAGGGACTGATATGTACAGGTGGGCAAAAGAAAATGGGTATCTTGTTCCAAAGAACTGGTCAGAATGGGTGGATACTGACCTTGAACAGTGTACTCTGTTAAACTATCCTCAGTTATCAAAACAGGAGATAGACAATCTTATTGATCAGGGATTGAAAGAATTTTATTTGAGGCCGAAACAGATGTTCAGAATGATGTTCAACATTCGCAACATAGGCGATATGAAAAGGAAGTTATTCGGCCTGAAGAGTTTTATAGGGTACTTTAAAAAGAGTGCTTGAATGAGGGAACCATGAAGATATACTTGATAGAACCACCACCTACATCAGACAATGGCAACCTGCGTACGCTCGGAAGCATGGGAACCTTGAAAACAGATATGGCATGGCCTCCCCTTGACCTCATGATTATCTCGGGACTGCTCCAAAAAAACGGGTATCAGACCTCGATTCTCGATGCAAATACATTACGGCTCAGTTTTCAAGAGGTGAGGGACCAGATTCAAAAGGTGTATCCCGATCTTGTAGTATTCACCACCTCAACACCAACTATCTATCATGACCTTAAGATTACCGATATTACAAAAGAGGTATCACAGGACATAAAGACAGCAGCCGTGGGAACACATATTATGGCGCTCCCGGTCGAGACGCTCAGGGAAAATAAAAACCTTGATTTTTCAATACTCAGCGAATCAGAGATAGTGCTTCTTGAATTAGTAAATGCAGGCCTGAACCCTGAACATATCAAAGGAGTCGCATATCGACAGGGCGAGGAGATAATAAGAAACCAGCCTCATCCCCTCTGGCACGAACTTGATGTATTCGGGTTTCCGTCGCATGATAAAGTTCCTCTTAAGCATTACAGGGATCCCATGATGAAACGCAGTCCAATGACCATAACCTATACCGAAAGAGGTTGTATTAATGCCTGTATTTATTGCTCCTCTCCGTTTTACAGCAAGGTGAGGCAGAGGAGCATTACTAATGTAATAGAAGAATTGAAATGGATTGTATCGCTCGGCATACATGAAATAAGATTCTTTGATTGCGGTCTAACGAATTACATTGACAGGACGGAAACCCTTTTAGATGAGATGATAAAAGAGAGAATTGACCTGACATGGGCATGTAATGTAAGGGCTGACAGATTTCCTCTCAGGATCGCTGAGAAGATGAAAGATGCAGGATGCCATACAGTTAACATAGGTGCTGAAAGTGCGGATTTAAATATCCTGGAAAATATACGGAAAAATATTACACCGGAGATGGTTGAACATGCTGTCTCAACTGCACGCAAGGCAGGCTTAAATGCTCTCGTATACTTTATGCTTGGTCTTCCCGGTGAGACAAAAACGAGTATGAAGAACACAATAAACTTTGCCAGGAAGATTGGACCTGAATTTATTACACTTGGTATTGCAACACCTCATCCGGGAACGAAATTCTATGAACACCTTGATAAGAGAGGCTACCTCATCACAAAAGACTGGAGTCAATATGACCCCATAAAACCTCCTGTTTATAATTACCCCGTGCTTTCCAGTGCAGAAATAGAAACGGCTCGGAATAACGGCTACAGGAGCTTTTACCTGAGACCTTCATATATTTTAAAAAGATTTTTCTCCCAGAGAAAGATCTTTGATGTGATAAATAATTTTAAAAATTTTGTTGGCTTCATGAAAAGATACGTTATAAAGACCTGACAAATTACGTGGAGAACATTCTATTCATACATCCCTCTAAAAAAGTTATTCATAAAAAGGATACATTTTACTCAAAGGAATACCTTACCCCTTCTCTTGGAATCGGAATAATTGCAGCATGTCTTCAACAAAAAGGGATAAAAGTATCTGTCTTAGATTTAAGGCTTTCTCACAGGGATATGGCAGATGTTTTAACCACAGCCAGACGTGAAAAACCCTTATTCATTGGGATTACAGCCTTTACGAATGAGATACCTGCCGCTGGGCACATAGCACAAATTCTAAAAGATGAAAAAATATTGTCTCCTGTCATCTTAGGCGGACCACATGCTACTGTTTTCCCGGAGGAAACACTGAGAGAGTTTTCAGCCTTTGATATCGTGGTCATAGGGGAGGGGGAAGAAACACTATTTGAGCTGATTGATGCCGTAAAGAATAAAAATGGCCTGAACAGTATAGCAGGTATTGCCTTCAGAAATGACGGGAGAGTGTGTATAAATAAAGAAAGGAATTCTGCAGTTGATATAAACAATGTGCCTCCTCCTGCGTGGGAACTCTTTGAGATTCAACACTATACAGGGCCGTTCATGATCAGTGCTTCAAGGGGTTGTCCCTATCCATGTTACTTCTGTACTCCTAACTATCTCGGCAGGGTAAGAGTAAGAGACCCTATTAAAGTGGTTGAGGAGATGGAACGTGATGTAAGAGAGTTTGGTGCACAAAGATTTCAGTTTGCAGACGCCACACTCAGCCTCCTTGAGAAAAAAACCTCTGTACTCTGCAATGAAATCATAAAAAGAGGACTCAACAAGACCATAAGCTGGGACTGCGAGACAAGGGCTGATAAAGTTGACTCAGAACTTTTAAACAAGATGAGAGACGCTGGATGCACTTGTATTGCTCTTGGCGTTGAAACCGGGAGCGACAGGATACTGCGGGAAGTGGTGAAAAAGGGCGAAACAAAAGACGATATGAGAAGAGCAGTAAAACTTATTAAGAAGTCCGGTATCTCCGTACGGTGTTTTTTCCTTATAGGTCATTACACAGAGACACCTGAAACGATAAAAGAGACCATCAAGTTTGCTCTGGAGTTAAATCCTGATGCCCTTTCATTCGGCCTCCTGGTACCAAATCCGGGAACCAAACTCAGAGCCCTTGCAGAAGAGGGCAAGGGAGAACTGGCCGTTCTCCACAACAGGTGGGAAGAATACAGTCAGATGAATTTCAGCTGCATGGAATCTGCAAGTCTGCCTCTCGCACAGCTAAAACACTGGCAGTCAAAGGCATACTTTACTTTTTACAGCCGGCATCCCCTTAAGGCATTAAGATTATTTTTTGCTTCTTCAGGGTATAACTATAGTTTAAAAGGATTGGTTATTGCCCCGTTAAAACTCATAAAGAATTTTTTAGCAAAACAATAGAAAAAAATGAAAATTTCAGCAATTGTTCCGGTTTATAACAGGGCAGGTCTTATGCCAAAGCTTATACAGGCTCTCTTAAATCAGGATTATCCCGTAGAGATTGTAATAGTAGATGACGGTTCAACGGACAATACCGCAGACATTGTGAGAGGATTTCCTGTTACGTACATCCATCAGAAAAACAGCGGACCTTCAGCAGCGCGGAATCACGGCGTTAATGAATCAGGCGGGGATATAGTTGTGTTTACTGACTCTGACTGTGTACCTCAAAAAGACTGGATACGCAGGCTCATAGACGGATTTGAAGATGACGTAGGAGCCGTGGCAGGTTCATATAATATTGCCAATCCTGAGAGCCTGCTTGCCAGCTGTATCCATGAAGAGATTAAACTGAGGCATTTAGCATTAAAAAGAAAAAAATACATACGTGCCTTTGGCTCTTACAATGTAGCTTTAAAACGTAATGTTTTCTTAAAAGTAGGAGGTTTCAATGACGGTTACAGGAGCGCAAGCGGCGAGGACAATGACCTCTCCTATAAAATCCTGAAGGCAGGATATAAAATTCGATTCAAGGATGACGCCCTTGTTGCACACCATCACCCTGAACAAATCTGGACCTATCTTAAAGAACAATACCGCCACGGTTACTGGCGGATAAAGATGTACAGGGATTTCCCTGAAATGTCCAGAGGTGATGATTACATGGTCATGAAAGACATAATTGAAGTTCCTCTTGCTCTCTTCTCCTTATGTTCGATACTGTTCTTATGGAATAAAAATGGAGCCTTTTTATTTTCAGCATTCACTCTCTCAAATGCCATTTTGCAGGTAAAAACTGCAATAACGTTGATAAGAATTAAAAAAAGCTATAAATTTATTTATTTATCAATTATTATGTTTCTCAGGTCATATGCAAGGGCTCTTGGAGCTGTAAGAGGTATCTTGAAGTTACGACCCTTGAGCATTCATATATGGAATATAAAAATTTAAGCAAAGGGGAAAACTCAGATGAAAAGGATTCTTGTTACAGGCGGTGCAGGTTTTTTAGGCAGTCACTTATGCGAAAAGCTGCTGAATGACGGACATGAGGTCTTGTGCATTGATAATTTTTACACGGGAAGACGTTCCAATATTATAGAGTTTCTTTCAAATCCCTCTTTTGAGGTTTTGAGGCATGATATCTGTTTCCCACTCTATGTGGAGGTCGATGAGATTTATAATCTTGCCTGCCCTGCTTCGCCGATACATTACCAGTTTGACCCGGTGCAGACGACAAAAACATCTGTTCACGGTTCTATCAATATGCTCGGGCTTGCCAAGAGGATAAAAGCAAAAATCTTTCAGGCATCAACCTCTGAAGTTTATGGAGATCCAATCGTGCATCCTCAACCCGAAAGTTACTGGGGGAACGTAAACCCGATCGGCACCCGTTCCTGTTATGACGAGGGAAAACGCTGTGCCGAAACCCTTTTCTTTGACTACTATCGACAGAATAAACTAAGGATAAAAGTTGCAAGGATTTTTAATACATATGGACCTAAAATGCATATAAATGACGGCCGTGTTGTCAGCAACTTCATTCTTCAGGCTCTCCGTGGAGAAGACATAACTGTTTTCGGTGACGGCAGTCAGACGAGGAGTTTCTGTTATGTTGACGATATGATTGATGGTTTTCTAAGATTCATGGACACACCCGATGATTTTACCGGTCCGGTTAATCTCGGCAACCCTTCTGAGTTTACCATTCTGGAGCTCGCCGAGAAAATCATAAAACTAACAAAAACACATTCCCGCATTGTGTATAAACCTCTTCCTGAAGATGACCCCCAACAGCGTCAACCTGATATTGATCTTGCAAGAAAAGCTCTTAAATGGAAACCAAAAGTAATTTTGGATGACGGACTCAAAGATACTGTAGCATACTTTAAAACGCTCTTATCCAGTTCCTTTAAACCTTCCGTTCAACGAAAACGTTTTAAGGGATAATATGGATATTCTTGTAATTACCCCTGCATTCAATGAGGCAAAAAATATCGAAGGAGTGATTAACGATCTGAAAGAAAACTTCCCCCAGGGCAAAATAATCGTCATTAACGACGGTTCAAAAGATAACACTTCATTACGTGCAAAATCACTGGGAGTCAATGTTATTGACCTCCCGTACAATCTCGGCATAGGCAGTGCAGTACAGACAGGATTTATAATTGCTGACAGAGAAGATTATGATGTGGCAATTCAGTTTGATGGTGATGGTCAGCATATGGCGAAGGAAATCAAAAAAATTCTTGAACCTGTTAATAGGGAAGCTGATATTGTGATAGGTTCACGGTTTTCAGGAGTACATTATTATAAAATGCCCTTTATGAGAAGAGTAGGGTCACACCTTTTCTCTCTGGTAATTTCTACAGCATGCAATAATAAGATTACCGACACAACATCAGGGTTCAGGGCTTACGGGAAAAAAGCCATTAAGCTTTTCAGCAGCCACTATCCTGAAGATTATCCTGAGGTTGAAGCCCTGATTCTCGCTTATAAGAAAAAACTCTCTCTCAAAGAAGTTCCTGTTAATATGAGGCCGCGATCAGGGGGGAGGTCTTCTATTACACCTCTCAATTCAATATATTATATGATAAAAGTCATCTTAGCAGTATTTGTAGATTTACTAAAAAAATACTGACTATCCGTATGCCATAATTATTTATCCTGATTATTACATGCGAAACGTGTCAGGAGTTCCCCCAGAAATAATGCGTTTAGCATAATAAGGTATTAAAAAGAAGGATAAAATTGAAATTGCAAAGTGGATGTTATTGAATTTCAAAAAATGGGGGAACTTTTTGCAGGTCTATTCTCTGCTTGGCAATACATAGGATACGCATTCCCCTCTTTGGC
>DAOVVO010000021.1 GCA_030637135.1 Nitrospirota bacterium | reverse complement strand
CCCCCATTTTTTGAAATTCAATAACATCCACTTTGCAATTTCAATTTTATCCTTCTTTTTAATACCTTATTATGCTAAACGCATTATTTCTGGGGGAACTCCTGAGAAATTTAATGCTAATCTCTTTTAAACCTTCTGAAACCAGAACATGCGAGTACTTCTATGGGGTCTTTTTTCTCAATCTCATCGAGCATCAAATTCATACCTAAGTTATCACTCGCGATGTGTCCGGCATTTACAGCATTTATATGGTACTTCTCAGCTTCTTTTCTGTGGTCCTCGCTGAGATGCATCACCACAATGGTGTTAATGCCTGAATTGACCAAACTTTCAAAGATATCCTTTGCCCCCTCAGTGCCGCCTGTCATGTCAACAAAAATTTTTCCCGCTTTTCTATCCTTTGAACCGAGAAGAATTTTTGGCCCTGTATTGTTCTTTCCAGCTTCCCTGTACTCAGGCATTGCCCTTAATAGTTCAAGGATATCTTCAAGGGTCTCGGGTTTCTTCTCATCAAACATATGCTGAAGATGACATGCGACCATGTTGTCCGCTGGTGTATGAACACAGAGGAAGGGGATTTCAAGAAGTTTCGCAACATCTACAGCCCTTGAATGATTTGCAGGAGATAATCTCCTTTCTACCTCCTTAATCCTGCCCTCGAGAAGGCTTTCTGCAACATTTATAGGGACTCCGAATTTATTTAAAATATCTGCCTGCATATGCATAACTTCATAAAAATTCGCAAATGCCCTCCCCTCAGGGTGATGAGCCATAACAAGATCAATCTTTTTTCCTTTCGACGAAAGTCTGTCAGCCAGGAGAAGCTCAGCCATTTCCATATCAATACCAACAAGTGCAATTTTTATATTTTCATTCCCTGTACCATTAAGAATTCTGGTATCATAATAAGGGTTTGTGAGATTTTCTGTATCAAAGAATTCTTTTTCGGCATCCTTCATATCCTTGTAGATTTTTTCCCTCTTATGCAGGGTTTTCATAACTGTATCTTTGCCTCTCGGGTCATTTTCAATCCCTTGAGCTACAATAGTTTCATATATATCCCTTAATAACATTCATTCCTCCAGTGCTTCTTTAACGAGCGCGCTGACAAGCTTGCCATCAATCTGACCCTCTGCCTTTTTCATAACACATTTCATTACTTTACCCATATCTTTCAGACTACGTGCATCTGTCTCTTTAACTGCTTCATGTATTAATTCCCTGACCTCCTCTTCCGAAAGCTGGGGCGGCAAATAAGACTGTACTATAGAGAGCTCTCGTTCTTCTTTTTCAACGAGATCCTGCCTGCCTCCTTTTGAAAATTGTTCTATAGAATCTTTTCTCTGTCTCACTTGAGATAACAGGACTTTGCATATTTCCTCATTAGTAAGAGGTGACCTTTTTTCTATCTCTTTATTTTTAATTGCGGCCTTAATCATCCTGATAGCCGAGAGAGTATCTTTATCTCCGGCTTTTAAGGCTTTTTTGAGGTCATCTAACAACCTTTCAGCGATAGACTCTTTCATTACCTCACAAACCTGCCTCTCTTATGGGCTTTTTTTCTGGCGGCTATAGATTTTTTCTTTTTCTTTACGCTGGGCTTTTCATAATGCTCTCTCTTTTTTATCTCGGAAAGTATCCCTTCCCTTTCGCACTGTTTCTTAAACTTCTTGAGAGCATTCTCAAAGAATTCCTTTGCCCCAACCCTTACAATGGGCATTCATTCTCCCCTCCTCTCGTGGTAAGTGTATGATTAATATAACTTTTCAACAGTCATTTAATCAACCCATTCGACTGTCCCCGACTTAACCCTTCGACTTCATTCAGGGCAAGCAGTCGGGGTTTGGACTTCGGCTGAGCCCTCGGCCTGAGCTCGGGCCGAAGGCTCAGTCGAAGCCATACTGAGCGGCACCTGTATTATCCCTACCCTGAACAGGCTGTGTAACGCCGAACGTATCAAGGTTTCCACAACAACAGAAATAGTACACTATTATTGTAAAATCATACTATACCGGTCATAACATAAAGAACTATCTTCATAAACATTGTTTCCAATCACCCTCTCGTTACCAATACCATACATATTTGCAGGGGTCTGTATCAATAAACTGAAGTTTCATATCTGTACGTTTCAGTTCATTGTACTCCCAAAATTATCATATACAGTTTTAAAGATATGCAGCAGGTTCAAACCGGCTCAAAAAATTCCACGCACTAGAATGAGATGGTGAGAATAATCTCTACGCTTCAGATAATTATAAAAAATAGAATTCTGAATTAGTATAACATTCCTCAACGGGCCAGGACTCACAGCTCATATATAAATGTGTTTTTTCATCGAGTTCTATAACAAATTTTTATAAGAATAAAACCGTTTCAATCCGATTCCAATTGATTTTTCATTTCTTTTAACTTTTTAACGGCCTCTTGTATTAAAACCTTTGTAATAGCTTTTGTACTCCTGTATTTAATTTCTACAATACCATCTTTCAAATTTTTCCCACCCACAATGAGCTGCAAAGGAATTCCTATCAAATCCGCATCTTTAAACTTAACTCCAGGCCTCTCATCCCTGTCATCTATCAGAACATCCATGTTTTCTTTTTTCAGTGCGTTATAAAATTGTTCTGCTGTTTGCGAGATAGTGCGGTCGCCTATATTAAGCGGTATAATCTCCACATCAAAGGGGGCGATACTCAATGGCCAGATTATACCGTCTTTGTCATTACTCTGTTCAATGACAGCAGCTGCAATACGTGCAGGTCCGATACCATAGCTACCCATTACTATCGGAACCTCTTTACCTTTTTTATCAAGGTAAAGAGCTTTAAAGGGTACAGAATATTTTGTACCGAGCCTGAAAATATTTCCTATTTCTATGGCCTTTTGCAACGTTATTTCGGAGCCGCACCGCGGGCATCCCTCACCCTCCTGAGCAACATGGATATCATGCCATTCTGCCTTAAAATGGAGTGATGGTCTTAATCCTTTTGTGTGAAAGTCTTTTTTATTTGCACCTGAAATATAAATACCTTCCTTCAGAGAGATATCAGCGATCTTCTTTAACTCATTATCATGAGGTCCGATAAAACCCGGTTCTACACCAAGAATATCTTTTACTTCATCTTTCTCCGCTGTTCTAAAATCTCCAACAATCTTCATGAGTTTTTTTTCATGGAGCTCCTGGTCACCTCTCACAAGCGCAAGGAAAGGCCCGTCTTTGCTTATGAGAAGGAGGCTTTTGATGATATATAACGTACTCACGTGTAAAAATCCTGAAACCTCATCAACGGTCCTTTTCTCAGGCGTCGAAACATCTTCACGTGTCCAGGTTTCTGCATCTGACAAAGGAGGCTGGGGAGCAGGTACTGACTCTGCAAGCTCTATATTTGCGGCATACCCGCACTTCTTACAAAGAGCAATGACATCCTCACCCGCAGGGCTCGGGGCCATAAATTCATGGGCAGTAGCCCCACCCATCATCCCGGGGTCGCTTTCTACCCTATAAAATGCAAGCCCGCACCTGCTGAATATCCTGTGATACGCATCGCTATGTTTTTGATAATTCTCTTCAAGACCTCGTTCATCCCTGTCAAAACTGTAACTATCCTTCATAATAAACTCACGTGTTCTCAATACTCCGCTTTTAGGTCGTGCTTCATCTCTGAATTTTGTTTGTATTTGATACCACACCTGCGGCAAGTCCCTGTATGACCGGATTTCCATTGAAGCAAGCCATGTAACAATTTCTTCGTGGGTCATACCGAGACATAAATCACTGCTCCCCCTGTCCTGAAGTCTAAACATCTCCTCTCCAATATCATCCCATCTTCCCGTTTTTTGCCAGACTTCACGAGGCTGAAGTGCTGGCAGGCACATTTCCTGTGCGCCGATCTTACCCATCTCTTCCCTGATTATATTCGTTATACGTTCCATAACCTTCCACGCAAGCGGCAGATAAATATACAGGCCGGCAGCAAGCTGTCTGACATATCCGGCACGGAGCATTAATATATGACTGACAGCTTCTGCTTCTGCAGGGGATTCACGCAGAGTCGGAATAAACATTTCAGAAAAATGCACTTAAACACCTCTTACTGTAATTCAAATGTTAGTTTCTGAATTTAAAACAAATCTCAAAGAAAAATACCAGATTTAGCAACGTAATGATTAAATGTCAAAATGCCCGGGACGGTAAATTACAAATAATGTAAGTGGTAATGACTACCTAATCAGTATTTTAAAATTCTGACTTTTTCAAATGTCCTTAGAATTCAGACAGGAAACATGAAAAAATCTTATATCCAATTTTTAGCTTTTAAATATCACTCACGTATCTGATCCCCTGAAGAATCATTGTTGAGACCGGGTTTCCGCATAAACGTCGGGACATCAAGGTTATGTGCGTCTTCAGCATGAAGGGGTTCTTTGGATAGTATTTTGTTTGATTCCTTCAGTGTATTTATCTCCCGTGCCGGTCTCCATTTATTGTAAGACGGCATTACCATCTTCGGTTTATCTTCAAACCCTGTTGCGATAATTGTTACTGTTATTTCATCATCAAGGTCTGAGTCAATAACAGAACCAAAAATAATATTTGCATCTTCATGTGCGGCATCCCTCACATGACTCGCCGCTTCATTGATTTCATGTAATGAAAGTGTAGATCCCCCTGTTATGTTAATCAATACGCCTTTGGCGCCTTCAATAGAAGATTCATCCAGCAGGGGGCTTGAGATTGCTGTCTTTGCCGCATTTGTCGCACGGTTTTCCCCTTTGCCAGTGCCAATTCCCATAAGCGCCTTTCCGCTCTCAGCCATTATGGTCTTTATATCAGCAAAATCATGATTAATGAGACCAGGAACAAGAATCAAATCTGAAATACCTTTTACGGCACGTCTCAAGACATCATTTGCCAGGCTCAGTGCCTGAAGCCATGGTGTATCCTTATCAGTAATGTTCAAGAGTCTGCTGTTATGGACAATGATAACTGAATCTACATGTTTTTTAAATTCTCTTATTCCCTCATCTGCATTCCGTGTCCTTTTAGTGCCTTCAAAAAGAAAAGGTTTTGTTACAACAGCAGTCACAAGAATACCAAATTCTCTCGCTATTTCTGCAACAACGGGTGATGCCCCTGTTCCTGTTCCGCCACCCATACCGGCTGTTATGAATATCATATCAGCACCTTTCAAGGCATCTTTTATTGCTTCCCTATCCTCCAATGCTGCCTGTCTTCCAATTTCAGGATCAGCTCCTGCACCAAGTCCCTTTGTAATAGAACTGCCTATCTGAATCTTTTGATGGGCAAGTGATGACTCGAGTGCCTGAGCATCCGTATTAACTGCTATGAACTCAACTCCCTGAAGATTAGATGCTATCATCCCGTTTACTGCATTACAGCCACCTCCGCCAACACCTACGACCTTGATTTTTGCTGCATTGTCCCGCACTTCCTCTAACTCAAAAATTTTCATGTCAATCTCCTTTCTTCCAACAAAAAAGGTTTAAAGATTTTCATTGTAAGTTATCTCTTTTAGAGCCTGTCAATTTATTCTCTTCCCTCACATTTCAACATTTATAATGTTGCTATCTTCTCAAATTTACAATCTTATTAACCAATCCTCTCATCCTTGTCCTGAGTCCGTTAAACAGATTGGCGTTACTGAATTTATACTCGGCAAGGGCTTCGCGTGCACCATAAAGCACAAGTCCCGCTCCCGTTGAGTATGCAGGATTGGAAACACCGTTCTTAACACCGTCAATGCATTTTGGAATTCCAATCCTTACGGGAAGTTCAAGTATATTTTCAGCCATAATATCAATTCCCTGTATCAATGCAGTACCACCGGTCAGTACAATACCCGATGTCATAAAACCGCGAAAACCACTTTTTATCAATTCTTCTTTAACAAGATGAAGTAATTCTTCGGCCCTTGGTTCGAGCACCTTAATGAGATTTCGTCTCGATAACTTCTTGGCAGGTCTATCTCCTGTATACGTAAGTTCTATTGTTTCTTCATTTCTTACCATAGACATAAGTGCGCAACCATGCTCCTTTTTTATCTTTTCTGCTTCTGACGCCGGAATCCTTAAACCTATCGCAATATCATTGGTAAAATTGTTACCGCCAACATTCAAAGCAGCGTTATAACACATATTCCCATCATAAAACAGTGTAATATCAGTCTTGCCCCCACCTATATCCACAAGGCCAACTCCTATATCCTTTTCTTCCTGGCTTAAAATTGCAGCAGCAGAGGCGAGAGGGTTCAGTATAATGTCAATAACCTGAAGTCCTGCTGTATAACAGCTTTTAATTATATTTTGCATTGACGTAACAGATGCAGTTATTATCTGGACATTCGCTTCGAGTCTTACCCCGCTCATGCCGCGTGGATTATTAATTCCGTTTTGCCCGTCAACAACAAAGCCTGTTGGAACGACATGAAGTATCTCTCTGTCGATTGGAAATGCAACTGTCTTTGCCGCATCTATAACCCTGTCAACCTCTCTTTGACTAATTTCTCTTTCTTTCACTGCTATAACACCATGACTTGATGAATTACTAATATGGTCACCTGCGATACTTACGTATGCTGCCTTGATTTCAACATCTGCCATAACTTCAGCCTCTTTCACGGCCCTTTTTATAGACTCAGCGGTTTTTTCAATATTTACGACCACACCTCTTTTTATACCTGCCGACGGCGAGCTTCCGACACTAATTATGTCAATTGCAATCTCATGTACACTGTTTGGTAAAAAACTGCCTTCTACTGTTTCCACAGGATACATTTCTCCAACAACAACACATGTCTTGGTTGTTCCTACATCAAGTCCTACAATAAGGTTTCCATTTTTCATATTACTCAAGCACCCCGGGTTTAAGGTTAAAGAGGTACTTGGAATCCCTGCGTAAATCAACCCATTCGACTGTTCCCGCCTTAGTGGAAAATTCCTTTATCCTTGAACTCGACACGTTATGAAATTTTTCTACATGAAACACTTTTCAGTCTAACCTCTCTTATCTTTTTTTAATGGTTTTACTATTACTTTGTTTTTAAATCTGAGATCTACATAATCGACTGCTATATTCTTTTTTCTAATCTCTGACTCAAGTTCTTTCCATCGTTCAAGCTTTTCTCTATAATTCCCATATCCTATTTTCACAGATTCTCCATCCATATTTACTAAAAGACCAAAAGGTTTCGACATAATATTTATTGATTCTTTACCTGAAAGTACATTCTTTTCATCTAATGCATCTATTAATTTTAAAGCCTCTAAAATACCTCCTGTATCTTTTTCAGGATCCATTCCAACTATCACCGGGAGAAAGGATGTCGATTGTTCTCCCATTTCTTCAAGCACTTTACCGTTTGAAGCAATAAGAAACAAACGCCGGTCAAATCTGAGAAGGGCCGTGGGAACTGCTTCCTCTATATTTATCATAACGGTATGAGGAAACTGTTTTCTGATTGACATCTTTTCAATCCATCTAATACGTTTAATCCTCGACTCAAGTTCATCAAAAGAAAGTTTAAAGAGATTTTCACCCTCCCTCATATAAACAGCATTTTTAATTTCTTCCTCCTCAAGATGGTTATTGCCAGAAACTACAATGTTATTGAATATAAAAGGTCGTACTGATAGTTTCACGCCAAGTAAAAAAGCCAGAATGAAAACAAACAGTAATAAAACGATGATGCCTCTCTTGAAAAAAATAAGAATCTTTTCACCACGCCAGTATGCAGACCGCTTTTTTGAACGCATTTTAATTGGACGTTTTTTACGATTCTTTAAGCGCAAGTCTAACTATCTCCTCTATAAGGTCTTTAAACGTTAAACCTGCTGATTGAGCTATTTTAGGAAGCAGGCTTGTAATTGTCAGCCCTGGCAGGGTATTAACCTCAAGTAAATAGGGATTACCATGTATGTCAATCCTCAGGTCAACTCTGGTTGCTCCCGAACACCCCAGTGCAATGTGGGCTTGCAGTGCAATGTTTTTTGCCTTTTCAAATAACGACTCCTCTATACGTGGAGTAATAATATATTCAGTAAGTCCTGCCGTATATTTAGCTTCGTAATTATAAAATTCCAATGAGGGTTTGACTTCTATTCCGCCGAGAATTTTTTTGCCGAGTATGCCAACATGAACCTCGTTTCCTTCAATAAACTTTTCAATTATTGCTTTTCGGCCATATGAAAGTGCCTTTTCGAGCTTAGGGGCAAGCTCAGCCTGTTCTTTAACAATGCTGACCCCTATGCTGGACCCCTCGGTACATGGTTTTACAACCCATGGGAGCTCGAACGGGGGAACTGGTATATCGACAGAGTGGGAAGCTGAGGTTCCGCGTTTCCGTTTTGCTGTGTCTCTGTTGACTACTATAAATTGTGATATTGGTAACTCATGATATGAAAATATTTTCTTTGAAGCTTCTTTATCCATGGCAAGGGCAGAAGCTAACACGCCTGAACCAGTATACGGAATTCCTAAAATTTCAAGCATTCCCTGTATTGAGCCATTTTCTCCCGTGCTTCCATGAAGCGCCAGAAAGGCAACACGTATCTTTTCCTTTTTTAAAACATGCACTATATCTTTACCAACATCTATCGGTACAGAACTATACCCAAGCTCCTGCAAGGCCTGATATACTGCTAGTCCGCTCCTGACGGAAACGTCCTTCTCAGAAGAAAAACCCCCCATTAAAACCCCGATCTTCTTCGTTGTTATGAGACCTTTAGCCATCATTTTTTATTATGGAAAGGTTTTTGTTTAAACGGTTTATACAAAACCATGAGGACAATCCCCTCTCTCCTTAACACTGCACGTTGATTCTTAATTTTTAAAATCTGCTTAATCATCCCTGCCAACAATTTTTATTTCAGGTTCAAGTGTTATACCACTGTGCTTCTCAACCCTTTTTATTACGATATCCATGAGATGGATAAAATCTTTACAGGTAGCACTGCCTTTGTTAATGAAATAATTTGCATGTAAACTGTTTACCTCAATATCACCTGCTCTCATTCCCTTACATCCAGCAGCCTCTATAAGCCTTCCGGCTGAATGTCCCTCAGGATTTTTAAAAACACAACCCGCAGATGGTGCCCCAATCGGCTGTGATTGTCTTTTCTCTTTTAGATATTCATTAACACGTAACGCAACATTTTCAGGAATATCTCTCTTAAGGGCAATATTGGCGCTGAGAATCACGGTATGAGCAGGAATATTTGAGCTTCTATAAGTAAATGTAAGTTCGTCCCTCCCTACTATCACAATGCTGCCGTCAGGCTTCATCAAAGCTACCGAGACAATTACATCTTTCATCTCTTTATGAAAAGCCCCGGCATTCATGTAAACTGCTCCGCCAAATGTGCCGGGAATCCCTGCAAGTTCCTCAATTCCTGAATACCCCTTTCCTTTCATAAAATTGATCACGCTGCCAAGCGGTACCCCTGCTTCAACGAAAAGGCCTGTGAAATCATCTGAACCTTTCTGATAAGAGAGATGCGGTGCGACGCGTTTTATATTTTGAATGACTTCAATGTTCTTAAAAGCCTTTAATGATACCGCTATTCCGTGTACGCCACCATCTCTTACAAGAAGATTTGTTCCGGCTCCGAGAACAAAAATAGGGATTTTTTCCCTGTATGCTGTAATTAAGACATTTTTTAATGAGGTTAAATCTTCCGGAAAGACCATTATTTCAACAGGTCCACCTATTTTTAAAGATGTATAAGCTGACAGAGGCTGTTCAAAGTTTATTGCGCCTTTAAAAAGCCCCCGTTCGAATATCCCTTTTAATTCATTATCAGTCAATTAAAACTTCCTTCCTTTATTCTGAACTTTGATTTTTTCATTTTTAAATAGTCCTCTCCTATCTTCCACACATCACCTGCCCCGAGAGTCAGCAGAATATCTCCATTACGCAACTCGCTATCGAGACACTTAAGGATATGCGTTCTGTCCCTCATGTACACAACTTCTTTTCCTGTTTTTTTTATTCCGTTACATAAGACCTCGGTATTTATTCCATCTATGGGTTTTTCTCCTGCTGGAAATATATCCATGAGAATTATCTTGTCTGCATCCGCAAAAGCTTTAAAAAAATCATGGAGCAAATCTCTTGTCCGTGTATATCTGTGCGGTTGAAAGACAACTACAAATTTCCCCTTTTCATGCCCCTGCTGTGCGTTTTGTAATCCGTGCCCTGCATTCCAAAGCCTTATCGCATTTCCCACCCTGAGAGTTGAAATAATTTCTGTGGGATGGTGCCCATAGTCATCAAACACCCGGATTCCGGAGACCTCGCCCCTCAATTCAAACCTCCTCTGAACACCACTGAAATTTTCGAGTGACTGTCGTACATTGTTTATATCAAGTCCAAGTTCATAGGCAACTCCGATAGCAGCCAGGGTGTTATAAACATTATGTATCCCGGGAAGCGGTACTTCAAAAAAACCAAAGGACGCCCCTTTCACTATTACTTCGAATTTTGATACAAGTCCTTCCACCTTTACATTCCTCGCCACAATGTCGAGACCATGACCCAACCCGTACGTGAAAAACCGTCTCTGTATCTTCGGTAAAAGTTCTTTTATATTATCATCGTCGGCACACAGTATGGATGCCCCGTAAAACGGTACTTTATTTACAAATGAAAGAAACGCTTTTTTTAGTTCCTCGATAGTTTTAAAGTAATCCAGGTGTTCTCTATCTATATTTGTAACAACCGCTATGGTAGGTGAAAGTTTCAAGAATGAACCATCGCTCTCATCAGCCTCTGCAATAAGGTATTCTCCCTGCCCCACTTTGGCATTACTTCCGGTGTCTTTCAATTTCCCCCCTATTACCACCGTTGGGTCGAGCCCCCCGGATACGAGCACGTGTGCTACCAAAGAGGTCGTTGTTGTCTTTCCATGCGCACCCGCAATAAGCACGCTATACTTAAGTCTTGCGAGCTCGGCAAGCATTTCAGCTCTCGGTATTACAGGGATAGACTGTTCTTTCGCAGCTCTTATCTCGGGATTATCAGGTGAAACAGCAGAGGATACTACTACTACATGTGCGCCTTTTATATTCTCTGCGCTGTGTCCTATGGTTATATGTATTCCCAATGCTTCAAGTCTTCTGGTTGTATCGGATTTTTTTAAGTCCGAACCTCTCACTTCATAGCCAAGATTTTTCAGGACCTCTGCGATGCCACTCATACCCGTACCACCGATACCTATAAAATGGGCTACCTCAAATTGCTTGTTCATAAAATATAAAAAAACCGAATATTCACATGCTCATTCCTAAACAAGTACCAGATGCGGCTGAAAAAAAATGTTGTACAATGTGCATATTTTTATGCCCCACTCAATTTCAGTCCGTACGTCAGAATTCGGGACCTGTGGATGAGTTGCGAATTCCTTTATCAAGATTTGAATATGTTCAGTTTTCTCCTTTCTTTCTTTTTACCAGTCCTGTCATAAGTTCAACTATTTTCTTCGTTGCTTCAGGTTTACCGAGTGACCTGCTAATTCGCTCCGTCTCCCCTATAGCATCCGGGTCCTCTATAAAATACCTTATCAAATCAGAAAGTGACCTTCCGCTCAGTTCTCTATTATGGATCATCTGGGCTGCACCAATGTCCCAGAGTCTTCTTGCATTGACTTCTTGATGATTGCCGGCTGCAAAAGGATACGGAACAAGTATTGCTGCTTTTCCACACGCAGTTAACTCGGCAATGGTAGTTGCGCCAGCCCTTGATATAACAAGATCCGCCACTGCATATGCATCAGCCATATCATATGTGAAGGGAATAATGGTCCCCTTGAATCCTCTTGCCTGATAGAATTCCCTCACAAAATTAAAATCTTTTTCGCCAGTCTGGTGCAGGAATTGAATTTTATCCTTATAATCTTCAATGTATGTAAGTGCTTCACTTACGTTTTTATTAATCTTGTTTGCACCGGAACTCCCGCCAAATACAAAAATTGTGAAGCGGTTTTTGTCAAGATGAAAGTTCTTGTGTCCCCTCTTTCTATCTCCTCTTAATATTTCATCCCTTACAGGATTGCCTGTAAAATAGGTCTTGTCCTTGGAGAAAAAATCCATGCTTTCAAGATATGTAACCGCCACAATATCTACAAATTTTCCAAGAAGTTTATTGGTAAATCCGGGTATTGTGTTCTGTTCATGTATCATGGTAGGTATTCCCTTTAAAACGGCAGTGAAGAGAACAGGACCGGAACAATAACCGCCAACGCCAAAAACCACATCTGGCTTAATGTCCTTTAAAATAGTAAAGGATTCTTTTATTGAGATAGGAATCTTAAAGAAAGCCTTTATTGATCTGAAAATACCCCGCCTTACAATACCCTCTGATTTTATAAATCTTATATCAAATCCCTCTTTAGGTACTATTTTTACCTCAATCCCTTCAGATGTTCCAACGAACACAATCTCTGCTTCTTTGAAATTTTTCTTTAATTCTTTAGCAACAGCAATCCCGGGAAACACATGTCCTCCTGTTCCACCACCTGCAATCACTACTCGCATCTGTCACCTTTCCATCTCCAAACAGATGACGACATAACATCAAAGTTAGAGCCGTCACTTTTAAAGTCTTCAGGAAAAATCATGTTGCTGCCTCTCTTCCCGTAACTTTTAAAAAAACGGGAATTAAACAGAGCAAGCTTGCTGGTCTCCGGAACAAACCGAACTGAGGGAACACCCGGGGAACTACTGCTGTTTTTCAATATATTTAAAAGAATCCCCACTGCTGCCATGTTTACAAGCAGGGCTGAACCCCCGTAGCTTATAAATGGAAGTGGTAACCCTTTTGTAGGCATTAAACCTACACTAACGGCAAAGTTTATAAGTGCCTGACTTCCTATCATGAGCGTCAAGCCCAAAGCAAGGTAATAACCAAAAGAATTCTCTTTTTTCATTGCAACCTTAAAAAGTTTTATCAAAAGATATATAAAAATGCCCAATATACACAGTGCCCCTACAAGACCGGCTTCTTCTCCCACCAGAGAAAATATGAAATCAGTATGGGCTTCCGGGAGGAAAAAAAGTTTCTGTTTACTGCTTCCGAAGCCTACGCCCGTGAGCCCTCCCCTGCCAAATGCAAGGAATGATTGAATCAATTGATATCCACAGCCCTGCCGGTCCTGCCAGGGGTTCAGGAAACACAGTATCCTTACAACTCTATAAGGAGCGGATAATATAAGTATACAGACAACAGGAAGCGAGATACCGACAACTCCAAAAACGTGCTTCCATTGTATGCCCCCTATAAATAAGATTGTGAGTGTCAGGATACCTATGCTCATAACTGCCCCGAAGTCAGGTTGAAGCAGAATAATGCCCTGAAAAACAGCCATAACACTCATTGGAATTACAACTCCGTAACGAATATCTTTCATCTGATGTGCTTTTTTACTTATGTAATCAGCTAAAAACAGAACCATTGTTATTTTTACAAGTTCTGAAGGCTGAAAGGTGAACAGGCCCAGGTCAATCCACCTTTTTACCTCACTATTTTCACCTGCAGGGACACCAATACCAGGCACAAAAACCAGCATGAGAAGAATAACGGAAAATAAAAGTGACGGAATGACGAAAGCCCGGAGCTTATGATAATCTATCTTTGCTACTATAATCATTGCAGTAAACCCGATCAGAATATTCAAAAAATGCCTCCACACATAATGAAAACTGCTTCCATATCTTTCCATTGAAATCATGGAACTTGAACTATAAACCATCAAAATTCCTATGCAGAGAAGAAGAATCACAGGTATAATGATGCGGCGTGCATTTTTGTCTATAACCATGTATATTCCTCATCATTAAAAAATTGAAGCACAAAATTCGAATCGCTCATTTCCAAGCTATAAACAATGCTCCGCTTTCTTAAACCCCGGACATAATGCTTGCACACCGGGATTCCGCATGTGTGTAACATGTGGTAAGCGGAATTTAGCAATTCAGCGTTTCTCATTGTTATGTACATTTTTCATTTTCAAATTATGTAGTTCTCTTACCGCTTCTTTAAATTTTTGCCCTCTTTCTTCAAAGTTTGCAAACATATCAAAACTTGCGCACCCGGGAGATAACAATACAACATCACCAGCAACGGCCTTAGACAGGGAGAGCTTAACAGCTTCCCTGATGTCCTTAACGAATACTGTCTCTGTTATTTCACCGATTGCATCTGCAATTTTCTTTTGTGCCTCTCCGAGTAAAATAAGACTCTTAACCTTTTGTTTTACCAGGTTTTTTAAAACATTGAAATCACCATCTTTATCTCTTCCTCCCATAATCAGAATGACGTTCTGAAAGCTCTCGAGAGATTTAACAACTGCGCCAACGTTTGTCCCTTTTGAATCATTTATGAACTTTATCCCGCCAATCTCACAAACAAATTCAAGCCTGTGTTCAAGCCCGGGGAATTCTTTAAGCACGTCCCTGATTTTCTCTACGGTGCATCCACAGATAAATGCAGCAAGAGAAGATGCCATTACATTTTCGAGATTATGAACCCCTTTCATCTTAATTTCATCAACGGCAACAAGAGAGAAGGGGGGGACAAACCCCTTCCTTAAAAATCCGGAAGGGGTTGTCCCTGGGGTGGAGAGTAAGTTGCTGCAGAGAACTCCATCTTTATAGTAAATTCCCTGAACCTCATTTTTACGGCTGAAAAATAACGTATTTATGTTTCTCACATTAGAATCATGACGCTTAAACCGTGAATTATATAATTTCATCACTTCTGGATCATCAGCATTAAGAATAAGGTAATCACCGCTGCCCTGATTCTTAAAGACATGTGCCTTTGCATCAACATATTCCTGCATAGTGCTGTACCTGTCAAGATGATCAGACGTTATATTGAGGATCAATGAAACAGCGGGTCTGAAATTCTGTATCGACTCAAGCTGAAAACTGGAAACCTCGGCAACAATGTAGTCAACGTTCAATTCTTCTTCTGTAACATTTAGCTGATTCAATTCATTTGTCAGGGCACTACCGATATTCCCTCCCATTATGGTTCTGAAATGTGCTTTTTTGAGCATCATGTCAATGAGGGTAGTTACCGTTGATTTCCCATTTGTACCTGTAACACTTATAAAATGAGGCTTTATATGATGAGAGTTTAGAGTTGAATCATTCGTCTTTACGGAATCCTGATTACTGATGATGGACTGTACTGTCTGGTAGGCAAGTTCAAGCTCTCCAATTATTGGTATGCCTTTCTTTCGTGCGCGCTTAAGCGGAGGAATGTCAAGCACGACACCGGGGCTTACCACGATAATGTCCGCTGTATCAAATAGTTCCTCAGGATACTCACCGGCTATAACTTTAATT
>DAOVVO010000112.1 GCA_030637135.1 Nitrospirota bacterium | reverse complement strand
ATCTGTCGATTATAGAAATTCTGAAACACTCTTCTCTATCTCTATTTCTGAGTGTATAATGGAACATATTGATTTTCCTGGTGTATTCCTCTTAAAGACTTGTCCCTTTTTCTCGCAGATACTTCTGGAATTCTCTGAGTGCTTTACCCCTGTGGCTTAAGGCATTCTTCTCTTCATCACTCATTTGGGCAAAAGTTCTGTCATAACCTTCCGGACAGAAAATCGGGTCATATCCAAATCCGTTTTCCCCTCTCGGCTCGATCCCGATCCTGCCCTCTACATATCCGAAGAATGTCTTAACAGTATTCTGGTACGCCAGCGCTAAACAGCAGGCAAACCGCGCTCCTCTTTTTTTATACGGTACATTTTCCAGATTTTCTAACAGCTTTTTGAGATTCGCTGTGTCATCTGCGGAATCACCCGCATATCGTGCAGAGAGCACACCCGGCGCTCCATTCAGTACATCAACCTCAAGACCTGAATCATCAGCAAGAGCAATAATCCCGGTGTACTTTGAAACTGATACCGCCTTTTTGACAGCATTTTCTTCAAATGTTTTGCCATCCTCCTGCACATCCGGACAGCCGGGGAAATCATCAAGTGAAAAAACATTCGTTATAGAAACATCCCCTTCTTCCATTATTCTTTTAATCTCTTTAAGCTTTTTTTTATTTCTTGTTGCAATCACTATATCCATAATTTCAAACTTAATTTCTAAAAATAAAACTTACATTGATTTACAGAGTGACAGGGTAAGGCTTCAACGGTATTTTTTAGTGCCGGGCAAAACCTTCCGAGTTCCGTTCTGCGTAAACCCCGTTAGAAGACCTCTGCCCTTCTAACGGGAAGGCTCACATGGGGCATTAGACCCCATGTTCGCTTAAAAAGGAATTTATGTTTATCCCCGCCGCAAACAGCGGGGCTTTCTAACGGGGTAAAGAGAACAACTGATATTCTAAACCTATCACTTATTATATTATTAATGCTTGGTACTCAAACGCAACTTTGATGCAAGCTTTATTGCCTCGAGCATACTGGAGGGGTTTGCAATATTTTTCCATGCAATATCAAAACCCGTCCCGTGGTCGGGAGAAGTCCTTATAATCGGTAAACCCACGGTCACATTTACACCGCTATCAAAGGCAAGCATCTTGAATGGAATCAAACCCTGGTCATGATACATGCTCACAACTATGTCAAAATAACCATTATATGCCTTATAGAAAACGACATCCGGGGGATATGGACCGGAGACATTTAACCCTTTTTTACGGGCATTATTCACAGCCGGTATAATAGCTCTCATCTCTTCTTTACCCATGAGTCCTGACTCTCCAGCATGCGGATTAAGCCCTGCAACCGCGATGCGAGGTTTTTTAATCCCGATCATTTCAGCTCCTCTTTTTGCAAGAACAATGGTCTTAAATACCAGTTTTTCTTTGATCATACCGGGCACATCTCTTAAGGGGACATGCAGGGTGCTGAGTACGAACTTTAATTTATCGCTCACAAACATCATTGTAAAGTCCTTGGTACTTGTAAGTTCTGCTAAAAGCTCGGTGTGCCCTCTCCATTGAAAACCTGCCAATTTCAGCGATTCTTTTGAAAGAGGGGCAGTAACAATTGACTTCACTTCTTTTTTCAATGCCATTTCAACTGCTCTCTGTATGTATTGAACCACTGCTCTCCCTGCGTTTTTTGAAGCTGCCCCTTTTTTAAAACGAGAAGGGGATTTAACATGAATTGCCGCTATTGTGCCTTTCAGCGGTTTTACGTCCAGGACATTGGAAACAGGCTGGACTTTGAGAGTAAGCCCCGCAAGCTTCACAGCCTCCTGAAGAATACCAGCATTTCCTATAACTATCGGAGTGCAATAATCTCTTATATCTGAACAGGACAGCGACTTGACTATAACCTCCGGTCCGATGCCCCCGGGTTCGCCCATGGTTATTGCGATCTTATTCACGAAACTATTATACATTGAAGATTCAGTATGTAGGAAGGGAGAGGGGTAAGATATGCTGAAAAACACGGATAATCAAATGGTAGCTACCTTTGCGGGTTGCAGGTGCGGTCATCTGTCCTTTTTATGTACGCCTTCCGGTAAGGCAACGATCGCATCTATCTCAAGCTGAACACCTGACGGGAGCCTTCCCGCCTGCACGGAAGTCCTTGCAGGCGGGTCTTCTCTGAAATATTCCTTATAAACACGGTTAAAACGCTCAAAATCATCAAGGTCCGCAAGATAGCATGTTACTTTTAATACATCTTTCATATGTGCACCTGCCTCTTCAACAATCATCTGAATATTGTCCAGGACTGTTTTAGCCTCTTCCTCAATGCTCCCCCTGATAATTAAACCTGTTGCGGTATCTATCGGTATCTGCCCTGATATATACAGTAAGTTATTATGAATTACTGCCTGAGAATAAGGTCCTTTCGGAACGGGGAGCTTATCAGAAAAAAAAATCTTTTTATCCGTCATATTGAAAAACCTTTGTTCTCTATTTTATTGAGCACAGTAGAGCAGAAATAAAAAACTTGACAAGGCAAAAATATCAAAATAGACTTTTATTAAGTCTGATGAAAGTTATAAAAATTGTGCTCATTTGCTTCATCTGTATAGGTATAATTTACGGGATTGTGATTTTAGTCAAGATGATTTTTTAAAACCCTGTATCATGAGGAGGATTGAGATGAAACAAAATATGGGAACAGCAGACCGTATCATAAGGTTTATACTGGCTGTTTTAATAGCGATCCTCTACCTGACCGGACAAATTACCGGGACCGCAGCAATAGTTCTCGGAATTGTATTGGCAGTATTTCTGCTCACAAGTGCTGTTGGATTCTGTCCGGCTTATTATCCTTTTAAAATATCTACTAAAAAGAATCAGAGCTGAAGAAACCAGGAAATTGCGTGAATTTTCTCTTTAAAGCATGCTACCCTTGTGTCTTTCTTATTTTTTTCTTGGCTTCATCTGTTTGCCGCAACAAATAATGTCGCACACATCGACACAACCACATGCCTCATCTACACTAACTGCAATTCCGCAGACACTGCATGCGTATTTAGCTCCTTTTTTCATTTTTTTCTTTGTTGTCTTCTTTTTTGTCCCTGCCGGCATCTCACAACCCTCCTGTAATTAAAATTTTATTTGCCAAGAGCCTGTTCTAAATCCATTGCATGTTCCTGCTCCACAGCAAGTATATTCCTGAGCTGCTGGGCAAGATGGTAGAGGTTTAATTCTTCAGCCTGTTTTACTCTCGTTATATAACGGGCTATCGCATCATTTTCACCGTCCAGATCCTGCTGAAGCATGGTTACATTATCACCTGATATCTTTGCAGACGGCATTTCAACAGTTGGTACGCCCCCTAAATAATCAATCTGTCCGGCCAGGGTCGTTGCATGTTGAAGTTCTTCCTGGGCATGAATGGCTAATTCCTTCTGTATGCTCTGGTACATGGCGCCTTTCAGAACACCTTGATGCTGCGTGTATTGCACCATTGCTGTATACTCCAGCCCAAGGTCTTTATTCAATAGCCCAATTAACTGCTCTTTTGTGACGCTTGCCATCTCAAACCTCCCCTTTGAAGTGATCTGTATAATAATTACTCTAAAACACTTATCGGGCAAAAAACATGATTTATATCATACAGCATAAAATTTTTCTGCTTATATATATAAAAAAATTCCTCACATTAGAAATATTCAGATAGCAAAAAAAAGGCCGACAATTACAGTCAGCCTTTATAAATAATTTTTCTTATTTCTTCTTCTTTGACTTCTTGGCTTTTTTTGTTTTTGAAGCTTTTTTTGGTTTTTTAGGCCCGCATGTTCCGCAACCCATTTTATTTCCCCCTTTCTGCACTGAGTAAAAAATTCTCAAAACGTAAAGGTTATAATTTAGTGGTCACCCTCCGGGTAAGCACAATGTAAGGAATTTCTTTTATTACATTCGCTCACT
>DAOVVO010000045.1 GCA_030637135.1 Nitrospirota bacterium | reverse complement strand
CTTTCTTTAATGGTGTCTGCACGCATATCAACATACTTAGTGCAAACAGCCTTTATCAATTCACGGGGAATAGTAAACTGATCACCAGGGGTATTTGCCATTGTTGAGGCCCTTGCAACATTGCATGAATCATGAAAAGTAACTGAAAACTTGTCATTGGCTGTTTTATCAAGTTTTAAAGCGCCTTTTTTTACAAGATCGAGAGTAAAATCACAGATATGTCCCGGTACCTTATATCGTGAATCGAGAAAATCAAAAGGACCATTCAGGGTATTACTGAAAGAATAGAGAACCCTCCATGCATGCCCGCACTCTCCAGCTATTACGCGTTTTACCTTTAATTCCCGTGCTGAATCCCATACCCGCTTGTTGATTGTTTTCATGTGGTCGTAGTTCCCTATAAACAGGCCAAAATTACCCCCCTCAGAGGCGTATGAACTCAGTGTCCAGCTGACCCCTGCCTGGTGAAAAACCTTTGCATAACCGGCAAGGGATTCAATATGGGGTGAGGCAAAAAAATCTGCTGAGGGTGTTATGAGCATAATTTCAGCACCTTCAACATCCAGAGGAATCTTTACATCTACACCTGTTTGTTCCTTTATCTCTTCTTCAACAAAATCAAGGGTATTGCGAAGTGCAGGGCCCGGCATCCCAAGATTGTTACCGATAGTTTCTGCTTTGTTTATAATCTCCAGATTATATTTAGATCCCATACCGATAGAATCCAGAATCTCCCGTGCAGCCATTGTAATCTCTGCTGTATCAATGCCATAGGGGCAAAAGACCGAGCAGCGCCTGCACTCAGAACATTGGTAATAATAAATCATCCATAGTTCGAGCAATTCATCTGTCAAATCCTGTGTCCCGGCTAATTTTCTAAAAACCTTGCCCGGCACAGTAAAATATCTCCTGTAAACACTTCTCATTAACTCCTGTCTGTAAACAGGCATATTTCTCGGATCTCCCGTGCCCAAATAGTAATGACATTTATCAGTGCATGCACCGCATCTCACGCATGAATCAAGAAACACCCTGACAGAGCGATATTTCTTAAGTATTTCATCCATTTTCTGAAGGAATTTTTCTTTCCAGTCAGGAGCCTTCTCGGGGGGGAATGCGAGTTTTTTCATCAAATCCGGCTTCGCAAGAAATGGCTTCATGTCCTTGGAGGCATCTTGTTTGACCTTTGGTACGCTTATATTCCCTGTAAGTTCAGGAACCTCAATTTTTGCCATTGTACTCTCCTGTTTTAATATTTAAAACTGATTGCATTGATTAATTAAAATTGATTACACACATCATCAAAGGGTGTCTCTCTACGAGACGTAATTATTCAGCCCAGGAAGCCACATGTCTGACTTCCCGTGGTGTATCTGTTTGTGCCCTCGTCGGACTGATGAGAACGCCCCATGCATGCATCAGCTTGCTGAACGGGAAATAGACAAGAAGAAGCATTACAAAGCTCAAATGAATCAGGAAAAGCAGACTATCAGGAACAGCAACAGGGCTTAAGGTAAGCACTCCAAGTATAAATGCCTTTACGTCAACAAGATTGGTTCTCATGAAATATTTCAAAAGGAGTCCTGTTATACCGATTCCGAGAATGAGAAGCAATATTATATAGTCCTGGAAAAGCGATATCACCACCATCCTGTCGATTAAAAAACGCCTTGCTATAAGAATTAAAAGCGCAAGTGGAAAAACCCAGGCAGCCCATATACCAATCTGTTGCAAAGACATGACCACGCCCGGGACCGGGTATGTAAAGAAACGGAGATGCCTGAGTATTATCAATAAAAAAGAAACGTGGAATAACCAGCTCCCAAACCATAATATCTTTTCTGCGGTACCACCTCTCAGCAGGCTCCTGAAAAAAAGGATCTCGGGAATAAGTCTTATGACTACACCTACAGAGTTCTTTGGAGCTGGCGTTGTAGGAATTTTGAGCGGAGAAGGTGTCCTAAAGTACAGAATCACCTTATTGAGAAATCCTAAAACAAATATTGCCACTGCCAAATACGCAAGGAGATTAAAGACGCTACTTACGCTGTCCATGATCAACCCTCTTTGCTTCTGGATAGGCTGCTGCTTACTGCAGCACCTGTCCAGGTTCTGGATTTATCAAAAATTTTGTTTTAAATACGTTATACGCAGCCAGTTGGCTTTGGAAGTCCAGCATATCGACAAGCCTGCTTTGCAGGACCTGCTGGATAGAGTTCATACAGGTACTTGGTATTGCCTTTTTCCGGTCCCATTTTCTTACCAATTTCTTTGGTAAGTATCTTAATCATTGGAGCTATCTGATACTTTTCAAAGTAAGTTCTCAGGAACCTGATTACGTCCCAGTGAGCTTCGGTAAGGTCAAGACCATCCTGTTTTGCCATTTCATTTGCTAAACCTTCATTCCATATTTGCCAGTCTTGAAGGTAGCCTTCCTCATCAACTTCATAAGATTTTCCCTCAAATTCTAAGGTCGGCATATAAAAACTCCTTTCTGCTTTTTGGGATTTTAGAGTAAAGCCCTTCTAATCAGGGACTTGAAGCAATTAAACATTATATACTATTCACTGAAGTCTCGCAAGCCTTATTACTATAGTTATCTGTTTTAAAATAGGTCAAATTAAAAAAATTTATAAGATTATTATACAAAACTTATAATTAGAAAAAATAGAAAAAACATTTATCAAATTATGTTGAAATACCATGCAATGAAAAATATTTTAGAATACCCATAAAAATTATTTCCTGATGCTGGAAGCCATCACAATTCGTTTCATGCCTAAGGCAGACAAGCCGTGCCTAAGGCAGGCAGGCCCGAGCTGCAGGGAATTATCAAGTTGAAATCTGTAATATATATTTCTGCTCATTTTAAAAAACACTTGTCAATATAATGTATCAAGGCTATAATGTCAACATAGAAAAGCAGAGCTTATAATAGAGAGTTATAAGTTAAAGGGCCAGTAATCCTTTAAAATCCTTAATTTTATTAAATAATCCATTTTTTTATCCAGATCTTTGGAGGTTTAATCTATGCTAACAAAAGTCACCAGTGAAAAGCTCTACCGTTCGTGTGACCCTTCAGAACTCTCATTTAAAACAACAGAGGATATCCCGCCTCTCGAAGAAACTATCGGACAGGAAAGAGCTCTAAGGTCCCTTGACTTTGGGGTGGGAATCGACGACATCGGGTTCAATATCTATATCCTTGGTGAAAGCGGCACAGGGAAAATGACGACTATTAAGAATATTCTGGAAAAAAAATCTAAAGATAGACCCGTACCCAATGATTGGTGTTATGTATATAACTTTGATAACCCTGATGAACCAGGTGCTTTAAGCCTGCCACCGGGGATGGGACTGTCACTGCAAAAGGATATGGATGAATTAGTAAAAGCCTTACAGCAGGAATTACCAACGATATTTGAATCTAAGGAGTATGAAAAGCAACGAACTGCTATCCTTGAGGATTTTCAAAAGCAGCAAAAAGACATCTTCCTGGATATTGAAAAAGAAGCAAAAGAAAAAGATTTTTCGCTGAGAAAGGCTGTCAGTGGTCTCGCCCTTGTCCCTGTGAAAAAGAGTGGAGAAACATTAAGCGAAGAAGAATATGAAGGCCTCGATTCAAAAGTGAGAAAGAAAATAGAGGAAATAGGCAAAATTCTTCAGGAAAAGCTTGATGATACCGTAAGGACGGTAAGGGAAAAAGAGAAAAAAATCAAAGAGAAGTTGAAACAGCTTGAGCGGCAAGCTGCGCTCTCAGCAGTTGGCCACTGGATTGATGAGCTCAAAAATAAGTACAAAGAAAAACAGGAGGTCATCAACTATTTTGAGAAAGTTAAAGAAGATATCCTTGAGCACCTGGAAGACTTCAAACCCCAAGAAGAACAGGCACCATCCCTCCCTTTTCTAAAACCGCAAAAAACAGAACTTTCATTTGTAAGGTACTCTGTCAATCTTTTTGTGAACAACCGCGATACAAAAGGGGCGCCGGTTATCATTGAAAGCAATCCAACCTATTACAATCTCTTCGGAAGAATTGAACATAAACTCCAATACGGTGTTGCCTTAACCGACTTCAGTATGATTAAGGCAGGATCTCTCCAGAGGGCAAACGGCGGCTATCTTGTTACAGACTCGCTCGAAATCTTAAAAAATATCTTTGTTTACGATGCCCTGAAAAGGGCAATTAAAGACCAAAAAATACGAATAGAAGATGTCTGGGAACAGTATCGCCTTATTTCATCCGTGTCTCTCAGGCCAGAGGCAGTTCCTTTTAACGTTAAAATTGTGCTGGTTGGAGACCCCCGGCTCTATTACCTGTTATTTCATCTTGACCCAGAATACAGGGATCTTTTTAAGGTAAAGGCTGACTTCGATTACCGTATGTTGAGAAGTAAAGAGAACGTTACCAAGTATGCCAGTTTCGTCCGTACAAAATGTAAAGAGAAGGGATTAAGTCCATTCGATTATGGCGCAGTCTCAAAGGTCATTGAATACAGCTCAAGACTTGCCGAACACCAGGAAAAACTTTCGGCACGATTCAGCGAGGTAGCTGATCTGATAAAAGAGGCCCATTACTGGTCAAAACTCGAAAATAGTGATATTGTCAAAACCGAGCATGTTGAAAAAGCCCTTGACGAAAAAATTTACCGGGTTAACAAGGTAGAGAAAAAAATACAAGAGGCTATCAAAGAAGGCACTATCCTGGTGGATATGGAGGGCGCTGTGGTAGGTCAGATCAATGGTCTTTCAGTACTTGATCTTGGGGATTACAGTTTCAGTATCCCTTCAAGAATAACCGCAAAGACGTATGCCGGCAAAGCAGGTATTGTTAATATAGAAAGGGAAACCAAGCTAAGCGGAAAAATTCATGAAAAAGCCGTATTTATACTGGGCGCTTACTTAGGCGGGAAATACGCCCAAAAACGTCCATTCAGCCTTTCTGCTTCTCTTACGTTTGAACAACTGTACGGCGGGGTAGAGGGCGATAGTGCTACATGTGCTGAAGTCTATGCATTACTCAGCAGTATTTCAGGTGTACCTATTAAACAATCAATCGCAATAACAGGTTCAATGAATCAACACGGTGATGTCCAACCTATCGGCGGAGTTAATGAGAAAATAGAAGGATTTTTTGAGGTGTGTAAACTGAATAATCTTAACGGTGAACAGGGAGTAATTATCCCGAAAACAAACTTGATAAACCTCATACTAAAAAAAGAAGTCGTAGAAGCAGTCAAGGATGAAAAATTCAACATATATACCATTGACAATATAGAAGATGGCATTGAAATTCTTACAGGAATGCCCCCGGGAGAATTACAGCCTGACGGGAATTACCCCGAAGGTACACTAAATTTTTTAGTTTCAAAGAAATTGCAACAATTTTCTGAAGCCCTTAAGGAAAAAGGAAAAGGCAAAAAAGGAGATAATAACAACAAGTAAAAAAAGAATAGGACTATGTACATGAGTGAAGTTAAACACTGTTAACGTATTGAATTATATCGTTTTATCATGCTTTGCGATTGATAATCAAAAAAGCGGAATAACTCATTAATTTCAAGAAGATATCTGATATCAACTTCACTTGAGTGCATAGGCCGAAAAAAGAATAAAAAATAAGAAAGGATTAATAGGCTTCAACCAGCATACCAAAGTCTTTTGTACGTCTTTACCCCGTTAGAAAGCCCCGCTGCCTGTCTGCCTCAGGCAGGCGTCAGGCAGGCTTGCCTACCGGTCTACGACTCATAGAGCAGGCAGGCTCTCTATTTCATTTTATTTCTAGTTTATCGTTAATACTAAGGTGCTACAAATATGGAGAAAAAAGCTGACAAAATCCTCATAAGAGGGGTCAACTGGATAGGTGACGCTGTCCTTACTATACCTGCACTAAGGGCTGTTCGAAAAAAATTTCCAGATGCACATATAAGTCTCCTGGTAAAACCATGGGTTGCGGAACTCTTCAAAGGGAACCCTGATGTGAACGAAATCATCCTGTATGATGAAAAGTTTAATAGCATCACAGGCAAGGTTAAACTTGCAATGACGCTCAGGGGGAAAAAATTTACTACAGCCATACTATTTCAAAATGCATTTGATGCGGCTTTTATAGCATGGCTCGCAAGAATTCCTGAAAGGATAGGATACACCAGGGATTATCGAAGGCTTTTGCTCACACAACCAGTGCCTGTAAACAGGAATACACTTAACAAACATCATGTTGATTACTACTTAAACTTATTAAAAGAATCCTTTCACGTAGAGCCTGGCAGCATCGAACCCCTTCTTTACCTTTCAGAGGATGAAATTAATCAAGCACGGAACCTTCTTAACTCCAAACTCCAAACTCACAACTCTGAACTCTTAATTGGGATAAATCCCGGGGCAACGTACGGCTCTGCAAAGAGATGGATGACTGAAAGATTTGCTGAATTAATAAACAGAATAATCAATGAATATAATGCGAAGGTAGTATTATTCGGAAGCAAATCAGAAATTGAAATCGCACGTGATATCGTTTCTTATTTCACATTGCCGGGTTCTCATATATTGAACATGGCAGGAAAAACCAATCTGAGAGAGCTTGCGGCGCTCATTTCAGAGTGCGATGTTTTAATTACTAATGATTCAGGACCTATGCACATGGCTTCAGCACTTCACGTGCCTGTTGTAGCCATCTTCGGTTCTACAGACAAGTCTGCAACCGGACCACTTGGAAAAGGACATAAAATTGTCAGCAAAGAAATTTCCTGTTCTCCGTGTTTAGAGAAGGAATGCCCTGTCAGTACAACCCATCGGGGTCGATTCGAACCGGGATTCCCGGAAGGTCATCTTAAATGTATGACAGATATCACCACTGAAGATGTATTGAATGCATTCAAGGAAGTCCTTCCAAAAGAAAAAGCTGTCTTTTTGGACAGGGACGGTACCCTCAATGAGGATGTTGGCTACTTAAACAGCTTTGAGAATTTAAAAATATTTCCAGGAACTCCGGAAAACCTCCGGAGATTAAAAAATGCCGGTTTTAAACTTATCGGTATCACAAACCAGTCAGGTATTGCCCGCGGGATTGTAAGTGAAGAATTCGTACAGGAGACTAATGAATATTTACAAAAAACCCTGACAATAGACGACTTTTATTACTGTCCGCACCATCCAGACAACGGCTGCCCATGCAGAAAACCGAAACCAATGCTCTTGCGCAAAGCACGGCTTGAACACGGAATAAACTTAAAATCTTCTTATGTGATAGGGGATAAAACCATTGATGTATTCCTTGCTAAAGGGGTCGGAGCTCAGGGAATACTGGTGATGACAGGACATGATAAAGAATCAAAAGAAGCTGATTTCATTGCACAAAATCTCGGACAAGCAGTAGACTGGATTCTGGAACAGGAAAAGCTTCGGAAAAACTAATTATTTCTTCGTGACCGCAAAGATACCCCCGACCCCTACGGGCAAAGGATGTAGTTGTTATGAATTTCAACCATCCATTGGCAGGTAAGACACTTAATTTTGATGTGGAAATCATAGAGATAAAATAAGACAGAGGAAGGCATATAATCATCCATATTCCTGGTCAAATACTGTTTCATTATCAATATCCTCAGACAATGTACTTTCTTTCACCCAAAAGATACCACTGTCTGAATACAATAGTGCTTACGGGTTTGAAAGCTACAACAGATTACCAGATTTCTAAGGAAAACATCTCAGGAAATTATTGATAACTGCCACTATTGATGCCTGTAAAACAATGTCCTATCTATAGTTAGTTTGTCATTCCCCGACTTGTCGAAGCGACCCTAAGCGGAGACCCGCACCGGGATCGGGGAATCCAGAGATAAACTACATAAGACCTGGATTCTCGATGCGAGTCTACGCGAGAGTCGCTTCGACCCGCTTGAGAACTGCGGGAATGACGAAAAGGCGGACATAATTATGCAGGAGCCACTATTTTCAACAGGTGACGTTAGATAATTCAAAGATTTGCTTTTTTCCCTCTTTTAGATGAAGTGAAAATTGGGTTGTCTCAATTCTTTTAATATCTTTCATAACCCCCTCTTTGCCCACCTCTAAAACCCCTTCTCTGTCCACCTTTAGGTCTGGATGGGCGAGCTTCGTCAACTTTCAAGGTGCGTCCTTCAAAATCAGAACCGTTCAATCCTTCCCGTGCCTTTTCAGCTTCTTTTGAATCGGACATTTCAACAAACCCGAAACCTTTACCTTCAATTATATTGACTTGCGATACTTCACCATAATTGGAAAATAATTCTTCCAACTGCTCTTTAGTTACAGCGTAACTCAGATTTCCCACATAAAGTTTGCTACCTTCCATTCTAACCCCCTTTGTTTTTCGTTTCTCTCTTCAAACAATGTACCCTTGGGAGGCAGAAGCAAGATAGCAATTCCAACCTCTTTAAAGACAACACTATTAAATAACCACGAGAGAACTCTTGTTAATAAAATAATTAATAGAATATTCTTATCATCCTCTTCGGTATTTGTCAATCATTATTTGAAAGAAGCATTCATCAAAGATGTTGATTAATAGTTCAAATCTAAACCTTTATATCAAATTTCACTTCTGAGGACGTACTACACATTCCGTGTGTCTCGGTCAATCTTTCAACTCTTCTCTAGAGAAACTAATCGCTCTTATCCCATGGCGGGTCTATAATCTCCATACCAATTTTTTGTGTCAAGCCATGAGGTGGGGTTTTACAAGACCATTTCAGCTTACAGCGGAGATTTAGTGTTTCTTCTGAAAGGAATTGAAATTTTATTTGAAGGGTTGCTCCAGGAGCAAAATCTATTGTGTTCTCCGTAGGAACGGTTATCACACATATACCATCTTCAGAAAGATTCTCTACAACTCCTTCACAATGTATATCGTCTGAAATAATCTCGGCCTTTAATCCGATTACTATTCTCTTAGAATGTCTTTTTTCCACGTAGAAAATTTTACCATATTATGATTTTCAAAAGGTTAAATTCTTAATGAACAGGCTACAAGGAATTAATTTATTTATTATATTTGTTCACTAACGCCTGTCTGCCATGCCTAACGGCAGACAAGCCCTGCCTACTCTATGAGTCGTAGACCGGGCCTGGCAGGCGCCAGGCAGGTTCACTATTCACTCGGTGTTCCCTGTGGAAACCCAAATGTGAGGAGATGTTTTAAAACTTACAAAACAGAACTAAGACCGTTTAAAAATTCTAAGTAGTTTTGGGATTGATCCAAAAGCTCAAGACCCATGGTGTCATAAAAACCATCTCTCTTCGCTACCCTTTTAACATGAACAGGGATCTCAAGAATATCTTCTTTCACAGGAATGAGGAGTTTAATATTCGCTCCATAAGGAAAGCACGCTACCGTATTAATACAGATACCTTTTTCCGATAAATTTGTTATGGTTCCTCTATAGAGACAATTCCCATGGAAAAATTTAGCCTCTAAACTCGTATCTATTCTCTTGCAAGTGCGCTTTTCCATATGTTTTCCTCTACAGTGCAAGAATATTCCCTTTTCATTGTCTGTCTGCTTATCCTTTGGTTGGATTTTCCTGGATATATGATTTCATTTCTCCTGCCATGTTTTTGTACTATTCAGAGTCATTCAGTAAAATCTCTATCTCTGCCTTGCTCCTCAGCTCTTTAACATGGGAGTAATAATTTTTTTTAGCCAATTGCCCCTGCAAAAACTTGCCAATGAAATCCCTCACCTCTTCATAAGGGGCTATGCCCTCCGGTATCTTGTCCATAACCTTTATGATATGATAGCCATGTTTTGTCTGGACTACTTCACTGACTGTACCCTCCTTCAAAGCAAAAGCTGCCTCATCAAATTCTGAGGGCATATATCCTCTTGTGATATATCCAAGGTCACCACCATCAGGAGCCCTTGCATCCTCTGAATGCTTCTTTGCCATCTCGGCAAAATCACCCCCCGCTACTATCTCCTTCCGTATCTTCTCTGCCTTTGCCCTCGCCTCTTCTCGTTCCTCCGCCGTGGCTTCCTCTTTCACCATG
>DAOVVO010000020.1 GCA_030637135.1 Nitrospirota bacterium | reverse complement strand
TCCTTAATAGCTCCCTGCTTTTGCAGGGACAGCGTCTGGATTCCCCGATCCCGGTGCGGGTCTCCGCTTAGGGTCGCTTCGACAAGTCGGGGAATGACAAATTAACTATAGATAGGACATTATTTTATAGGCATCAATAGTATACTGCTTACCACTGTGTTAAACAGTTGGGAATGTGGAACATGAGAACTTGTCAGAATTTAGAGTTTCTCTTTTTCTGATGTGTTGCTGTTTTTTGAAAGGAATTGCGTATTGAAATTGCCCGTTAAAAAAAGGGGGTCGTTTAAAATCCTCAGATAGAAAGGGATGGTTGTCTTGATCCCCTCAACAACAAATTCCCTGAGTGCCCTGTGCATTCTTGCTATAGCTTCTTCTCTGTTTCTGCCGTATGCAACAACCTTGGCAATGAGAGAATCGTAATGAGCAGGAACAGTCCATCCCGAATATGCGGCTGTATCAACTCTTATGCCCGGACCTCCTGGAAGAATAAACGATGTAATTTTACCCGAACTCGGAACAAATCGTTCAGGGTCTTCAGCGTTGATTCTGCATTCTATGCTATGACCTGAAAATTTAATGTCATGCTGTTTATACGAAAGCGGCTCTCCCGAGGCAAGCTTTATTTGTTCCTTTACCAAATCAACGCCTGTTATCATTTCCGTAACCGGATGTTCAACCTGAATCCTTGTATTTATTTCCATAAAATAAAGAGCCCCGCTGTTATCCATTATGAATTCCACCGTACCGGCATTCTTGTATTTCATAACCCTCGCTGCCTTTACTGCGAGCTCGCCGATTTTTTTTCTAAACTTGGGGGTAGAAAATATGTAGGGAGACTCTTCTATAAGTTTTTGATGTCTCCGCTGAATAGAACAGTCCCTTTCGCCAAGATGGATTATACTGCCTTTATTGTCGGCAAGTACCTGCACCTCAATATGTCTCATCTCAGGGATATATTTTTCAACGTACAAGTCTCCGTTCCCGAACGCAGCAAGAGATTCCCGCTGAGCCATATGAAATAATTCCTCTGTTTCTTTTTCTTCATAAACAATCCTCATGCCCCTGCCCCCTCCTCCTGCTGAGGCCTTTAAAATTGCCGGTACACCTATCTTTTTTATTATTTTTATTGCGGCTTCTTCGTCCTGTATCGGGCCGTCACTACCAGGAACAACAGGAATCCCTCTGCGCTTCATGGTCTGTCGTGCCCGTGCCTTATCGCCTCCGAGACGAATATTTTCAGGGGTTGGGCCAATGAATGTTATGCCTGAGGTTAGACATGCCTCAGCAAAGTGAGGATTTTCTGCAAGAAAACCATAACCCGGATGAATTGCCTCTGCGTCAGTAATTTCAGCGGCACTAATAATTGCGGGGATATTCAAATAGCTCTGGGCAGAGGCAGCAGGACCTATACAGACAGCCTCATCAGCAAACTTTACGGGCAGGGTTTCCTTATCAATAGCAGAATAAATCGCTACCGTTTTTATGCCGAGCTCGTGACATGCCCTTATAACTCTTACTGCGATTTCTCCTCTATTTGCTATAAGGAGTTTTTTAAACGGTGTCATCACAAGGGTTCGATAAGAAATAGAGGCTCACCGTATTCAACCGGTTGCCCATTTTCAACAAGAATTTTTGAAACCACCCCGTCTGAATCGCTTTCAATTTCATTCATAAGTTTCATTGCTTCGATGATACACAAAACCTGCCCTTTTTTGACGGTAAACCCAACCTCTACAAACGGAGTTGCCTCTGGCGCAGGAGACCGGTGGAATATACCAACAATGGGCGATGTTATCGTTATAAGCCTCTGTGCTTCTTCAGCCTGCTTTGATTCCTCCTGTACCTCTACCGGGGCAGCCTCCTTTACAGGACGTGAAATATCAAAGGATGATATAAAACGTTCTCTCTTTATTTTGAGTTTTACCCCTTCTCTCTCAATAAGAAGTTCGGTAATATCGCTCTCTTTCAAAAGATCCACCAACTGTTTTATTTCATCAAATTTCATCCCTTTACCCTCTCTACATATTCAGATGTCCTCGTATCTATTTTTATAATATCCCCTTCGTTAACATGGAACGGGACTTTTACCGTTACTCCTGTTTCTAAGACCGCTGGTTTACTCCCTCCGCTGGCGGTATCACCCTTTACCCCAGGGTCAGTCTTTACAATTTTCAGCTCAACAAAGATAGGAAGTTCAATCGTGAGTGGAGAGCCAGTATAATAAAGAACTTTTACGACCATATTTTCTTTTATAAAATTTTTACTGGATCCCAGTTGTTCAATATGTATTGGGAATTGCTCATACGTATCTATATCCATAAAGTAATACAGTTCATCCTGGTTGTAGAGATACTGCATGGATTTTTCTTCAAGATGAGGTGTATTGAGTTTCTCGCCCCCTTTAAAAGTTGTATCTATTATACCGCCTGTTCGTAAGTTTCTTATCTTCGTTTTAACGATTGCGCCACCTCTGCCCATTTTAACATGTTGAAAACCAATAACTTCATAGGGGTCGCCCTTAAATTCTATCTTGGATCCCTTTCTGAACTCATTCGTGGAAATCACTTTTCACCTCTACAATACCTTTAAATTTCTCGGGAGAGTCGTTAAAACCGCTAAACCATTTTTTTTGATGTGTACAACATCTTCTATCCGTACTCCACCAAAACCCGGCACATAAATACCCGGCTCAATAGTAAAAACCATCCCCTCTTCTGCTGTGTCCTTACTCTGCCATGATATAACAGGTCTTTCATGAACTGCAAGTCCAATTCCGTGCCCTGTACCGTGACCAAAATGTTTCTTATAACCTTGTGCTGCTATAAAATCTCTTGCAGCGGCATCAATTAATGCAGCCTTTGTTCCTGGTTGTGCTGCTTTAAGTGCCCTTTCCTGCGCATTTAGTACGATAGAATAAAGTTCCTTGTGTTTTTGTAAGTACCTGCCCTTTATCGCAACTGTTCTTGTCATGTCAGAATAGTAACCATCGCATTCACCTCCCCAGTCAAAGAGCACAAAATCCCCCCTTTTAAGAGCCTTGTTAGTTGGTTGTGCATGGGGAAGTGCAGACCTCAAACCAGCGGCTACTATAACCCCAAAGGGCACATTTTTGCAACCTTCTTCACGAAGCAGTCCCTCAAGCTTTATGGCAAGTTCATGTTCAGTAACACCAACTTTTATAAATCGCCGGAGTTTCTTAAAGGCGTTTTCAGCCCGACGGATAGCTGTTTTAATACAGGAGAGCTCCTCACGGGATTTTATAAGACGTAATGCTTCAACTGTATCGAACAGTGCCCTTAATTTTATATTGTCTCTCAGAAGTTTTTTATACGTCTGATAACTGATACTGTGGGCTTCAAAACCAAGTTTCTGTATCCGATATTTACTCGCAAGCTTCTTGATACACTCTGTCAACTCAACATTCTGAATTATGATTTTAAAACTTTTTACTTCCTTTTTAGCCTGTTCCTGGTATCGAAAATCAGTAACGAAGATGGGACGATTTTTCGTTATAATCAAGAAGCCCGAGGAACCTGTAAAACCGGATAAATATCTGACATTAGCGATATCGGTAATAAGGATTCCATCAACGCAAAACTCAGAAATACTTCTTTTAAGCAGGCTACTTTTTCGCATTAAGCATGGTATGCAAGGCTCTTAATCCGAGCACATAGCTCTGGAGACCAAAACCTGATATCTGGCCTAACGCGGCGGGAGCTATTAATGATTGTTTCCTGAATTCTTCTCTCTTGTAGATGTTTGAAAGATGAACTTCAACGGTGGGGAGATCAACTGCCGCGATTGAATCTCTTATTGCAACACTGGTATGTGTATAGGCAGCGGGATTAATCAGAATTCCATGGCAGTCTTTTGCATCCTGAATAAAATCAACAATCTCTCCTTCATGGTTGCTCTGCTTGATAGAAAGTTCAATACCCAGTTCCTTTGCAAGCTCTTTAAGGGTGTTATTAATCTCTTTTAATGATTGATCACCATACACATTGATTTCTCTTTGACCGAGAAGATTAAGGTTGGGGCCGTGAATTACCAATATTTTCATACATTCTCCTAATATAATTTTTAGGTTTAGAGTTTACCCCGTTAGAGAAAGTCACCGATGAAATCAGTGGTGTAGTGATTACCTTTCAAAGCCGACCGTGGTTTACCCCGTAAGAGACCAAAGGTCCTACGGGGTACAAAGCTCCTGTCGGCGCATACTGTTAGAGATTGTAAAATCTCTAACGGGGTTTACTCTTGTGTTTTGCAATCCAATCGAGAATACTCTCTGCAATTTCTTCTTTTCTCATTAAGGGTAAATCATGTATGTCCCCGTCCCGGCTCATGAGAGATACTATGTTGGTATCGGTATCAAAACCGGCACCTCTACGGGTAACATCATTGAATACTATTAAATCAAGGTTCTTTCTTTTTAGTTTGTCTTGTGCCCTTTTTTTATCGTTGCCAGTTTCCGCTGCAAAACCAATGAGTAATCGTTTGTCTTTTCTCTTTCCTAATTTCTGAAGTATATCAGGAGTTTCTCTGAGTTTCAGTGCAAAATCTTTTTTCTTTGGAATTTTCGATTTATTCCTTTCAGAAGGTGTATAATCACATACTGCCGCAGCCATGATAGCAGATGTTGCTTTACGAAACTTCTTTAAAACAGCTTTTTCCATATCAGTAGCCCTTTCAACAGGAATAAAAGAAACACCTCGTGGCGGCTTCAGCATGGAAGGCCCGCTTATAAGGGTCACTTCCGCACCTCTTCTATGCGCAGCCTCAGCAATAGCAAAGCCCATTCTTCCTGAAGAACGGTTTGAGATGAATCGCACAGGGTCAAATGATTCACGCGTAGGACCGGCAGTAACAAGAATCCTGTGACCACGTAAATCTTTTTGTGCGAGGATGCACTTAACTGTGTCAACAACGTCTGAAACGTCAGACATTCTGCCCACTCCCTCTTCACCGCATGCAAGGTCACCTGACTCAGGACCAACAAAGATTACACCTCTCTGTGCAAGTGATTTGATGTTTTGTTGTACGATAGAATTTCTATACATCCTTGCATTCATCGCAGGTGCCATCAGTGCAGGCCCTTCATAGGAAAGCCAGACTGTGCAGAGAAGGTTGTCTGCAATCCCGTATGCACATTTATTAATCGTGTTAGCAGTTGCAGGTGCTACCATTAATAAATGAGCTTCCTTGACGAGATTGATATGTCTCACATACCCTTCAAAAAGATCCGTATAGACGGGTTTCCCGGAAATTATTTCAAAAGTGAGGGGAGAAACAAAACGGCACGCCGACTCACTCATAATAACGGTAACACTGGCACCTTCTTCTGTTAATCTTCTTATTATCTCTAAGGACTTATAGGCTGCTATACTGCCGGTAACACCAAAAAGTATATTCTTCCCATTAAGCACTACTTTGAGCCTTCTTTTGTAAAGATTTTGTCAATACCTTGTTTATTTTTTCTTGCACTTTTTTCATGGAGATAGACCTTAAGGTCTTTTTCGATTTCCGTTAAATCTTCAGGAAGTGCCTCTTTTTGTTTTGCTTCATCTATCAATCTTCCATAAGACAGCTTTTTGGCTTCCTCTTTTGCCTTTATGGCAGCTTCACCAATAAGTATGCGCATTGAATCTGAAAGGACTTCTTCAAGGGCGAGCGTTGTTAATTTTTTTGACTTGCTGGCTATCCTCGGCTTTGCACCTTGAAATAACTTTCTCGCCCTTTTCCCGGCAGCTATCACAAACCTGTACCTTCCATCAAATTTTTTTTTGTCATATATAACAGGTAAAGAAATTAAATCCATCTTTACCTCCTTTATAAAAGATATTTTTTAAAAAAATAACCTATAATTTTTCAGTTCTTGACTTGTTGAGCAATGCTGATTTAACCCTGTTTACTTTTAATCTTTTCGCTATAACAATGCTTTCCAATTCCTTTAGTGCTTTTCTTAAATCATCATTAATGACGATAAAATCATAATTCCTGTAACTTAAAATTTCTTCCTTCGCCTTCTTGACGCGCTTTTCTATCTCTCCGGCAGTGTCTGACATCCGGAATGTAAGCCTTTTCTTTAAAACGTGTATGGACGGTGGCAGAATAAAAATGTAAACAGCTTCACTCATCTTGCGTTTTACCTGCAGTACACCCTGAACATCTATATCAAGAATTATATCATATCCTTTTTTCATTAATCCCCTGAGTCTTTTTAGAGATGTTCCGTATAAATTTCCATGAACTACAGCCCATTCCACAAATTCTCCTCTGTTAATCATTGCCTTGAATTTTTTCTCACTGATAAAAGTATAGTCAACATTATTTTTTTCTCCTTTCCTGCGGGGTCTCGTGGTATAGGAAACAGAATGTTTCAGACGCGGGACAATGGCAGTTAATTTCCTGCAGAGGGTGGTCTTTCCAGCACCGGAAGGGGCTGATACAATAAATAATTCCCCTTCCCCCGGGAGTTCATAATGCGTTTTATATCTTCTTCCTTTTCTTGTCTCCACCTGATAAAAACCTCTGGTTGATCGTTTCTACTTGCAGTGCGGAAAGGATGACGTGGTCACTATCAGTAATAATTATAGCTCTCGTCTTTCTTCCCTGAGTTGCATCGATTAATTTCCCCCTTTCCTCGGCTTCTTCGCGCATTCGTTTCATAGGAGAAGACCCCGGCGTAACCACAGCAATTATTCTCGACATGGAAACAACATTTCCAAAACCTATATTTAATACAGTTAAACCAGTTTGAGCTTTTTTCTTCATTAACAATAATTCCTCTTAAAAAATGCGGGATTGAGCACTAACAATGAAAAAAAGGGAGTCTGTTGTTTTCAACCTTCCGTTTTTCACGTTATTGCAAGTTTTGTATCTGCTCTCTGATTTTTTCGACCTCATATTTCATATCCACTATCAGTGAAGCGATTGTGATGTCCGGTGACTTTGAATTGATGGTAGTGAGCTCTCTGTGTAACTCCTGCACAATAAAGCCTGCCTTTTTACCTACAACGTCACTCTGTGCCAGGACATCTTTCAGGTGTTTTAAGTGGCTCTTAATCCTTACAATTTCCTCTGTAATATCTGAACGTTCCACAAGTATTGCCACTTCTTGAATCAGACGGGATTCTTCTATTGAGTGATCTTCGAGAAGGTCTTTTAATCTTTCGGTGAGCACCGTCTTTGCATTCGTTATAAAATCCATCCGCTTATCTTCGAGAACACTCATGTTATCACTTAGTAACTGTATACGTTTATTAATATCCTCTGCCAGATTTTTACCTTCTTGAATCCGTGTTTTTTTTAATTCTTCCAGGGCAGACTCAAGCGTCTCCCGAAAAACAGGAATTTCAACCTCCGGCTCTTCGAGATAAAAAATATCCTTTTGCTGGGCCAGAATATTAATACCGACAGTATCATGAATTGATAATTCATTCTTTAGGGAAACGAGTGTCTGATAATATTCTTCAGCTAAGGGTCGGTTTATTTTCAGTTTGATATTTTCCATTTTTAATTTTGAAAAGAAAAGCTCTATATAACCGCGTTTGAATTTCTCTTTTACTAAAGTCCTGATTTCGGTTTCATAAAAATATAGATACGAAGGAAGATTCAATTGAATATAGAGATTCTTATGGTTTGTAGACCGAACTTCTACTTTATACGTACCGGTTTCACCTGCTCCGTACCCTGTCATAGACTGAACATCCATACGTGAAACTATAAAATACTTATGAAAAATAAGTCAATCAAGAGAGGGCTGTTTCCGGTATGGTTATAAGTTATTCGTCAAAATGCCAAAACTCTGTACTTGTTGTTGCCTGAAAGTACTCAATAAAAATGAAATTGATGAAAAGCATGGGGTAGTTGCAGCAGATAATGATGTGTTGTTTATTAAACCAGCACTGCTACTTCATCTTCTATAAATACAGGGTGGTCGTCCTCAAGGATTACTTTAATCTTTTTAGCGTCTTTGAATTTGCCTTTCAGAAGTTCTTCAGAAAGAGGGTCCTCAATATTTTTCTGAACAGCCCTTCTCATCGGCCGTGCACCGTAAAATGGCTGAAAATTATTTTTAATTAACCACTCGACCACCTCGCTACTGAGTTCGACTGCGAGGTCCCTTTCAAGCAGCTGCTTGTTCAGTTCAATCATGAGTAAATCCACGATTTCCACTAAGTGTTCTTTTTCAAGAGGGTGAAAAACCACAATTTCGTCAACCCTGTTTAAAAACTCGGGGTTAAACGTTTCCTTTAACTCGTTTAATACGCTGGTCTTTATTTTTTTATACGTGCTTTCATTCGATGGCTTCTGAAATCCAAGAGGAGTAGTTTTTTCGGTAAGTCTCGTACCAAGATTGGAAGTCATAATAATAACTGTATTCTTAAAGTTAACTTTTCTTCCAAAATTATCAGTAAGCACACCCTCATCCAGAACCTGCAGCAGGATATTGAAAACATCAGGATGTGCTTTTTCAATTTCATCAAAAAGAACCACTGAATACGGTCTTCTCCGCACAGTCTCGGTTAACTGTCCGCCCTCCTCGTAACCAACATATCCAGGAGGAGACCCTGTCAGGCGGGAAACATTGAACCGCTCTAAATATTCTGACATGTCAATTTTTACAAGTGCATTTTCATCATTGAAGAGAAATTCTGCCAATGCCTTTGCAAGTTCTGTTTTTCCAACACCCGTAGGACCGAGAAAGAAAAATGAACCTATCGGCCGCTTCCTTGTTTTGAGACCTGCACGTGACCTCCTCACAGCCTTTGAAACAGCCTTTACCGCCTCATCCTGAGCAATAATCCTGTTATGAATCTCTTCCTCCATACGGAGTAGTTTCTGAGATTCTTTTTCCTCTAATTTGGAAAGTGGTATTCCGGTTATTTTTGAAACTGTATAAGCAATATCATCTGCCTTTATTTCATAAATGTCCTTCTGCTGATTTTCTCGCCATCTCTTGTAAAGTTCATCATAGAGAGTTTTAATTCTTTCTTCTTCACTTTTTATAGATGCGCTTTTTGTAAAATCATGAAGCTTTGCATAAAGATTTTTCTCTTTGTTAAGTCTCTTTAATTCTTTCTCAAGCTCTTTAAGCTCAGGGGGCATGGTAAATTTCTTGAGTTTGATCCTCGCACCAGTTTCATCCATAACATCAATAGCCTTGTCAGGGAGAAATCGTTCAGCAATATACCGCTCAGACAGCGTAACGCATACTTTTATAGCCTCACTGCTAATTTTTACTCTGTGATGAATCTCATATCTGTTCTTGAGCCCTTTTAATATCTTTATGGTTTCATCTATAGAGGGCGGCTGGAGGAATATAGGTTGAAAACGCCTCTCGAGCGCCCCGTCTTTTTCAATATATTTCCTGTATTCGTCAGGCGTTGTAGCACCTATGCACTGTATCTCGCCTCTCGAGAGCGCCGGTTTAAGCATATTAGAGGCATCAATCGAGCCTTCTGCAGCGCCAGCGCCCACTAAAGAATGAAGTTCATCTATGAATATAATGACATTGTCAGACTGAACTATCTCTTTCATGACGAGCTTAAGTCTTTCTTCAAATTGCCCTCTGTATTTTGTGCCTGCAACCAGTGCCCCGAGGTCAAGGCTGACTATTCTCTTATTGAGAAGATTTTCAGGCACATCTTCAGAGACAATCTTTTGAGCAAGGCCTTCAACGATTGCTGTCTTTCCAACACCTGCTTCCCCTATAATGACAGGGTTATTTTTTACCCTTCTGCCCAAAATTTGCAAAACTCTCTCGATCTCGTCTTCTCTGCCTATAACGGGGTCAAGTTTATTTTCTCTTGATAGTTGGGTAAGGTCTCTTCCAAAGTCATCAAGAGCAGGGGTATGCCCCTTTCTATCCTTTAATATGTGTTGCTGTCCCCTGGAAGTGAAATTGATCGCGAGTTGTCGCGAGCTTAAAAGATTTGCACCGAGACTCCGGAGTATTTTCCCTGCAATACCTTCATCTTCGCGGATTATACCGATAAGTAGATGTTCACTACCGATATAGCTGTGACCCAGCAATCTGGCTTCCTCTACAGCCAGTTCGAGGACCTTTTTTGCTCTCGGTGTAAAAGGGATATCACCAAAGGTAAGGACATTTGAACCGGTGGGAAGGTTTCTTTCTATTTCAAGCCTCAATTCGTCAACAGACACTCCCATTTTTTTCATAATTAATACAGGGAGGCTGTCTTCTTCCCTCAGAATAGCAAGGAGCAGGTGCTCTGTACCAAGGTAATCATTCTGGCGTTTTTCAGCCTCTTCTTTTGCATAAATAATTACCCTGCGTCCTCTTTCTGTAAATTTCTCAAACATAACCTTTTATAATATTTAATATATCCTTATATCGGGTTTGTTGTCAAGCGATTCACTAACAACATACTATTTTAGCGCATATGAGAATAGATAAGAGGAAAAAACGTCGGGGATTATGAGCTCAGTCCTTAGACATATAAATTCGGTGACAAATTTATTCTGCTCAGGACTTAGTGCTGACTTCGGCGAGCTCAGTCGAGTCGAGTGAGCAGCAGTGGTAAAGCTTTGTTTAAAATACGTCACCATACGTACGTGCGAATCGAAGCACTCAGTAAGGCTGGAAAAATAATACTCAATCAGGTAATACTCTTTTGTTGCCTTTTTTATTAAAGAGACCAAGAATCTCTTCCATGAATTCTTTTTTATCTTTGAACTCCCTGTAAACTGACGCAAACCGAACATACGCCACCTCATCCACTGCTTTCAGCCGCGTCATTACCTCCTCGCCTATACGTGTGCTTGGCACTTCCTTTTCCCCTGATTCCTGTAGTTTTTTTTCAATATTTGACACAAGAGATTCTTGTGGTTCAACTCCTACCGGTCTTTTCTCACATGCCTTTTTCAGTCCCTGAAGAATTTTTTGCCGATCAAACGGTTCTCTCCTTCCGTCCTTCTTGATTACAAGCGGTAAGACTTCTTCTATCCTTTCATAACTCGTAAATCGGCATTCACACTTTAAGCATTCGCGTCTTCTCCTGATGACATCGCCGTCTTTACTTAAACGTGAATCAATAACCTTATCTTCTATGTGTGCACAAAAGGGGCACTTCATGTACTTTCCGTGTTACCTCTATGAGTTATAGTGAGCCTCAATTAAAGATTAAATAAAATCAACCCATTCGACTGTCCCCGACTTAACCCTTCGACTTCCCTCAGGGCAAGCAGTCGGAGTTTGCTCAGGGTTGATACTGAGCGGCACCTGTATTTTCCCTACCCTTAATGGAAGGGTTTGTGTGCAGCCGAATGTATCAAAAATGAAAGATAAAAATTCAAAATACACAAGAAAAATATAAAACAATACGTGCTTCTTAATAAGCGTTTTGTGTTTGATATTTTTAATTACACGTGAGCTGCTCAATTTTTAACCGAAGAACTATGTTTTTTAATATTATTCTTCATAAACCGGGAATTTTTTGCACAGTTCATGAACTCTTCCGCTGACGCGTTTTATTTCAGTGCTGTTTTCAGGTTCATCAATTACTCGGGAGAGAAGATCTGAAATGATAACCATTTCGGGTTCCTTCATTTTGCGTGTTGTGACTATCGGGGTTCCAATCCTGATACCGCTTGTTATTGCAGGTGGTCTTTCGTCATAAGGTATAGAATTTTTATTTACGGTAATTCCGGCAAGGTCGAGAATTCTTTCAGCTTCTTTACCCGTGATTTTTTTATTTGTAAGGTCTAAGAGCATGAGATGAATATCGGTACCATCAGATATAAGTTTAAAACCTTTGTTCTTCAGTGCATCTGCCAATTCTTTTGCATTTTTAATAACCTGAATCTGATATTCCTCGAACCGCTTGGACAAAGCCTCTTTCAATGCAACCGCTTTTGCAGCTATTACATGTACAAGAGGCCCACCCTGTATTCCCGGGAAAACCATTCTATCAATTGCTTTGGCATACTCGGTTTTACACAAAATCATCCCGCCTCTGGGACCTTTCAGGGTTTTATGTGTTGTGGTAGTGACAAAATCCGCATAAGGAACAGGGGATGGATGCAGTCCGGTGGTAACAAGCCCTGCTATATGGGCAATATCTGCAAGTAGATATGCGTTCACCTCTTTAGCAATATCAGAAAGAATTTTGAAGTCGATTATCCGTGAATAAGAACTTGCACCTGCCAGAATCATCTTTGGTTTATGTTTTTTTGCACGTTTCCTTACATCTTCATAGTCTATGAATCCTGATTTTTTATCAACACCGTAAAAAAAAGATTTATAAAAAATACCAGAAAAATTGATTGGCGCACCGTGCGAAAGATGTCCTCCGTGACTGAGACTCATTCCGAGGATTTTATCACCCGGTTTGAGAAAAGAAAAAAATACCGCCATATTAGCCTGTGTTCCAGAATGCGGCTGTACATTGACGTGTTCTGCTCCGAAGAGTTCTTTTGCTCTCTCTATCGCCAGATTTTCTACCATATCGGCGTATTTACAACCGCCATAATAACGTTTTCCAGGATAACCTTCTGCATATTTATTGGTAAAAATAGAGCCCTGCGCTTGGAGCACTGAGTGGCTGGCATAATTCTCAGAAGCAATGAGGACAATGGTGTTCCGCTCTCGTTCTATTTCCCTTGTGACCGCATCAAAAATTTCAGGGTCGAACTTTTTCAACTCTTCTGAGTTCATTGATATCTTACTTTTGACTCAATTATCTTGATTTTATCGAGTCTTCTCTGGTGGCGTCCGCCGTCAAACGGCGTAGTGAACCATATCTTCACTATCTCTCGTGCGTCATTTTTGTGGATAATCCTGCCAGGTAAAACCAGTAAATTGGCATCGTTATGGAGTCTGCTCATCTTTGCAGAGTACGTATCGTAGCAGAGGGCACAGCCCTTACCCCCAAAAATTTATTTGCAACAATAGACATTCCTATGCCTGTACCGCATATGAGAATGCCTCTCTCAGCAGTGCCCTTTGATACTTCATGAGATACCTTTTCTCCAAAATCAGGATAATCTACCGATTCTGTGCTTGTGGTACCGAAATCCGTCAATTTCACATCAATTTCTCTGAGAAGAGGAAGAATTTCGTTTTTTAAATCAACACCTGCGTGGTCACAACCTATAGCGACTTTCATGAACACACCCGTTAAAACTAATGATAAATCCAGGAATTTTGCTCACACCACCTGAAACCACAAAAACATTTCATTGAAAAGAAAGGGCTTAAAAAACGTTACGTATCAGTGGCAAATATACAGTATGCCTATATTATCAACCTTATATACCTAAGTCAAGAAAAGAGAATCTGCTCATCTCATTTGACAAACATCATTTTTTATAACTAATATTAATTATTTGTTGGGGTAAACACTTCTTTTTCCATATGCGGCTGGGGAGTATCAAAAACAGAGAGGGATTATTGTAATGAGATTGATAGACGGAATTGAAAATTTAACAAAAAAATATCCATACCCGGTTCTGACAATTGGTAACTTTGATGGTGTACATCTTGGTCACCGGACAATATTCCGTCTTATTAAAGAGCGGGCAAAGGAAAAGAAAGGGACATCGATTGTTTTTACATTCGAACCTCATCCCCTGAGCGTAATTGCCCCTGAAAGAGCACCCAAACTGCTTACACCTTTCAGAGATAAGATGAGCCTGATAAAAGCCTCTGGCATTGATCTCACAATCTGTGCAAATTTCACAAGTGAGTTCTCACATATTAAGGCAGAAGATTTTGTAAAAAATATACTTTCGGAAAAAATCGGTGTACGAGAAGTGTTTATAGGCTCCAATTACCATTTTGGAAAAGGGAGAAAAGGCACACCAGCCCTTTTAAAAGAGTTTGGCATAACATTGGGATTTAAAGTCAATATAGTAGATGAGATGACAATAAGGGATGTGTCAATAAGCAGTTCCAAGATACGGACACTCATTGCAAAGGGAAAAGTTCATGAGGCTTCTGCCTTTCTCGGAAGGCGTTATGCAGTAGAGGGTGTAGTAATTGAAGGGGCAAAAAGGGGGAAAAGCCTCTTAAATATCCCTACTGCCAATATCTCTACCTCTAATGAACTGCTCCCCAAAGACGGTGTTTATGCTGTTACGGTTCAATTAGACAGAAAAACATACGGAGGTGCTGCAAATATTGGCTGTAACCCCACCTTTAAAGACAAAAAATTCAGTTTTGAGGTTCATATATTTGAATTTGACGAAGAAATTCTTGGTAAGACAATCAGGATAAATTTTATTGAGAGAATACGGGATGAGATGAAATTCCTCAAAGTCGAAGACCTTGCCACACAGATGAAGAAAGATATAGAAAATATTAAACAAATCCTTAGTATGTCGCAAAGCTCAAGTTTAAAATCAGAAAAGATTTCTATTGAATGAGAGACTTACGTTATAGGTAATGTTGCCTCTCATTTTTTCAGGCTTCCTCCTTCCCCTGGAGGCCTGCTCACCACATCTTGTTATTATAATAATTCATTTATAAATCATGTCTTATAATATATTTAGTTAATAATCTACTTTAAGATAAAATCAAGAGTTTGTACTATACATAAAAGAGGGCCCGGAAAACCTTCACATATCTTTGATTCTGAATCCAAGTCGTTCGATGGCTTCTCTTGCAATCTGTTTAAATCTATTTTCATCTACTTCTAAACGAGCGGGGTCGTATTCAATAACCGCGCTATCATTGTTTTTCACACTAACTGACGTAACGCCTTTCATTTTGCCTATCACAGTGATTGCAGTGATTGGGGTCAAACCTACAATATACATTTAACCATTAACTGCCTCTTTTATTGCTATAATTTCCCTATCTAATCAGGAAAATAGGGACAGCGACCATTTTTAGATAACAACATATTCTGACAACCTACAATAATCATAAATATTAAAAAAGTCCAAAAAAAATAGTCGCTGTCCCTGTTATCCCAGTATATTTGTTTCCTCTGATTTCCCCTTGATGTTACATGATAAAATGCCCCTTCGAATTCTATCCTTAACTGTCTCGCCATGTCCCCTCAAAAATTATCGCTCATATAGCCTATTCATTAAATGTATATTGTAGGTTTGACCCCAGTCTTTGCACTTTCAGTCTTTGCACTTTGACCCCAGCCTTTGCACTTTCAATTAATTATGGACATGTTGTTCCTGTTATCAAACCATTCTCAATAGCAAGACTACAATTACTCCCATCACTCCCCTTTAAACTGATAGTTCTCGTTAATCCAATAGATCCAGAACTCGATTTATATCCAGTAGCTTTTATATAACCATTGACTTCTAATTTTTCCGTAGGAGCTGTACTTCCAAGCCCAATTCCAACACTGCCATCATTTCTTATAGCAAAAACACGAGATTCTGGTGTAATATCATTACTGATTACTAGAGCTGAAATTCAG
>DAOVVO010000044.1 GCA_030637135.1 Nitrospirota bacterium | reverse complement strand
TTATCATATTCGCTCGCTTCCGCCACAGCGGATCAGCCGGAGCTGAAACCCCGCAGCAAGTCTATGCAACTCTGAGTTTAGTCGAACCGACTGAGACTCGCTTCGAGCTATGGAAATATACTCGCTGTTTCATTTGATGTTCCCTTCGGAAACCTGAATGTAAGGATTTTGCTATTATTTACATTCGCTCACTTTTAGCTCGCTGTTTCATTTTGTGGATTGTATTTGGTAAAATTATTGGGATATAGTTTGAAGCGCTTTGAAATGCGCCACCACAATATCGGAAAATTATTAAGGCAACAAGTCATGAAGAATGAGATGGGGATAATAAAAATTCTATTTCTTCACTTCATATCTCATATGAGTTTTCTCTATCTTTGTACAGGAGAAAAAATTGAATGAACAATTAAGACTTTTAGTAAGCCTTCAAGAGATAGATTCTACTATACTTTCTATAGCAGAAGAAATAGAAATACTCCCTAACAAGCTTAATAAAGCAAAAGCCCCCCTTAAAGAAATACAAACCTCTTTTGATTCAGATAAAGCCGAATACGAAAAATTAGACAAAAAAAAAGAAAGTGCAATATGACGAATTAGAAGATATCCAGGAAAAAATCAATAAGTTAAAAGCTAAAAGTATAGAGATTAAAACCAATAAAGAATATGAAGCACATCTCAAAGAAATAAAGAATTTCGAAGAGAAAAAATATCAGCTCGAAGAGAAAATACTTTCCGTGATGGAGACGCTTGATACCTTATCAAAAGATTTTAAAAAGAAAGAAGAAAAGCTTAAAAAGGAACAGGAACATTATAAACAAACAGAAAAGTCATTAGAGGATGAGAAAAATACATTATATTCTAAAATGGAGACGTATAAAATAAAACGAAAGGATATAGTCAGGAATATAGAAGAAGAGATTTATGAAGAATACATGAATCTTATAAAAACCGGAGGAGGGAAGGGGAAGGCAGTCGTTCAAACACGGAATGAAATTTGTTTTGGCTGTAATACGAATATACCCCCGCAGCTCTTTAATGATATAAAAGGCGATAAGGGAATTTATACCTGCTATTATTGCAACAGGTTCTTGTTTTATTCTCCCCGGCAGGTTACGTCCGACCCGGAAAAGAAAAATGGCTGAATCCCCCGGAAACATATTCAGTAGAAATAAAAATTTTATATCTGAAGCAAAAATTTATTGTGATGGGGCTTCGCGTGGTAATCCCGGCCATGCGGGGATGGGTGTTATAATTCAGATAAGAGGGGGATCTCCGAAAGGCTATAAAATATCTGAGTACATCGGTATAACCACTAATAATGTAGCGGAATATTCAGCATTGATAAGAGGACTTGTAGAGGCACAATCATTAGGGCTCAAAAAAATAGAGGTTTTTTTGGATTCAGAATTGCTGGTGAAACAGATAACAGGGGTTTATAAAATTAGGAGTCCACATTTAAGACCTTTATGGGAGAAGTCAAAGCATATCCTGGAACAGTTTGATAACTACAGGATTAGTCATGTGCAAAGAGAATTCAATAGAGAAGCCGATGTGCTCGCAAAAAATTCTATTAAAAAACGGTGCAAAATGAAACAGTTGCTTTAATGATTTTATATATGATATATTATTAGAGTATTAATTCCCCTTATACCACCTATAATTTTCTAAAATAGTGTGAGAGGGAAGAGAGAATGGATGATCATAAACTAAAGGTATTTTGCACAGTAGCAGAGAGCAAAAGTTTCTCTAAAGCCTCTGAAATAATTCGTCTTACCCAGCCTGCAGTGAGCCTACAGATTCAAGCCCTTGAAGAAGTATATGGGACAAAACTCTTTAATCGCTCCGGCTGTATTATTACGCTTACAAAAGCCGGTGAATTACTTTACAAATATGCAAAGGAAATTAACTCGCTCTATATGGCTGCAGAAAAAGAAATGGGGGACTTTACAGGACTTGTAAAAGGTGTCGTGACCTTAGGTGCAAGTTCCACGATAGGCAACTATGTTCTTCCTTCGGTAATATCCGAGTTTAGGAGAAAATTTCCAAAAGTCACAATGCACCTTGTTACCGGTAATACAAAAAGCGTTGTGGATTATTTGAATGCAGGCAGCATTGATATTGCCCTCGTTGAGGGAGATGTCAAGAAACAAAAACTTATTGTAGAAAAGCTCATACCGGATGAAATGGTACTCATAATGTCAAAGCACCATCCATGGGCTAAAAGAAATAATATATCTATTTTCGATATTGCAAAAGAATCGTTTATTTCCAGAGAAGAAGGTTCTGGAACAAGGCAGATGATAGAAAAGTATTTTCTAAAACACGGGATATCTCCACAGAGTATAAAAATATCCTTTATCATGGGGAGTACAGAAGCTATAAAAGGTGCTGTTGAAGAAGGACTCGGCCTGTCTATTGTATCAAGATGGGCGGCAAAGAAAGAAAGCCGTTATGGAAGCTTAAAGACAGCGACATTTAAGGAAGACAGGTTCTTAAGGGATTTTTCTCTCTTGCACAGAAAGTCTAAAGACTCTTCATATACACTTGATAAATTTCTTATATTCTTAAGAAAATTTCCTTTTGACCGACTGTTAAATTCTTAACAGCCGGAAATTATCCTCTTATACACTCTTTAAGATCACAACAATTTACTCCATCTGCTTTATAATGTGGCTGTATGTGCACGTAAAAAGGGGTATAGGAATAGGAGATGGTCTGATAAGTATTGGAAAAAAATCGTTTGTCTTAAGACTATATAATCCTTATTGTCTTTATAAATTCCACTTTCCCCAGTTTTTGAAATAGGTCTTTTAAAACGTTTTTATTTTTCGTAGAGACGTGAAAATTATATATGAGTTCTCCTTTTGATTGATTTTTTTCATAATCAACAGTATGGATATGCAAACCGCAGTCTGACAAGAGAGTAATTATTGTTTCCTCTGCATTTTCCATGATTGGCGTTGAAATGGTAATGGTCTTGTACAAAAGTGTTTTAATCCTTTTCTCCATTTTTCTGAGAAAGACCAGTGCCATAATTGTTATGAAAGCTGTCGCACACCCTTCCACATAGAATCCCCCTCCTATTGCAAGACCAATAGCAGTAACAATCCATAAGGATGCAGCAGTTGTAAGACCTCTAATTGCAAATCCACTCTTTACAATTACTCCGGCACCTAAAAAACCTATTCCTATAATAGCCCCGGAAGCAATCCTTCCGGGGTCAAGACGGAACACAGATTCATTGTATGGTATTTTAAGATAATAGCTTTCAGATATAATCATTATGAGAACAGATGCCATACAGACAATCAATTGGGTTCTGAAACCAGCCGCTCTCCCGTGTATTTCCCTTTCAAAGCCTATCAAACCTCCTAAAATTGCACCGAGCAACAGGCGTAGAATTGTTTCATATATAGTAATCATATGGAAACATTATAATGCAGATGTAGTATGGTGTCAAAAAAATTTTTACCATATGAATCTTTGCACCCTGCTTACCATTCATGTAGTTATAAAGATTGAGATCTATGCAAATGGATTTTAATTTTGATTTCTTTGTGGTTGTGATAAACTATTTCACAGATTGCACAGATTGAGAGGCATAGATTACACAGAAATGTCATTGCGAGTGAAACGAAGCAATCTCAAAACGGGATTACCACGGGCTTTGCCCTCGTAATGACAGCAACGCTGTCATCTGAGTAATCGTCTTTAGAAATTGGTGTAATCAGGTCGAAATTATACAAGGAGGGAGGGTATTTGAGAATAGAAAAAGATACCCTGGGTACAGTAAAACTTTCAGATGGTGTCTACTTTGGTGTACAAACAAAACGGGCGATTGATAATTTTCCGATAAGCGGACTCAAGCTTGAGAGACGCTTTATAAAGGCACAGGGTATTGTAAAACTTGCCGCAGCACGGGCAAACGGCCTTTTGGGCATTCTTGATAAAAAAAGATTAAAAGCCATAGAAAAGGCTGCCTTAGAGGTGATCAAAGGAGTACATGATAGATATTTTGTTGTCGATGTTTATCAGGCTGGTGCTGGAACATCCCAGAATATGAATGCCAACGAAGTTATAGCTAACAGGGCAATTGAGATTCTCGGAGGCAAAAAGGGCGATTATAACATTATTCATCCCAATGATCATGTAAACATGGCGCAGTCGACCAACGACACAATTCCCACTGCCCTGTATATTTCAAGTTTTGAATCAGTACAGAATGAACTTATTCCTGCCTTGAAAAATTTGCATAATGCACTGGTGCGAAAATCCAGAGAGTTTGCCACTGTTGTTAAATCAGGCAGGACGCACATGCAGGATGCTGTACCTATCAGTCTCGGTCAGGAATTCAGCGGGTATGCAGAGGCAGTGAAACATGACATGCTCAGGATACAAAAGGCATCTGATTCTCTCCTTAATCTGCCCATAGGAGGCAATGCTGTAGGTACGGGCATAAATGCGCATCCCCGGTTTAGGGCTTATACTATCAGGGAGATTAGAGAGATTACCGGTGTTAAAAAATTCAGAAGTTGCAAAAATTTATTTGAGGGCATACAGAATGTAAATCCCGCCCTTGAATTGAGTGCTTCTCTGAGAGGAGTGGCGGTAACATTAATAAAGGTCGCAAACGATATCCGCCTGTTGAGTTCAGGTCCCAGGGCAGGATTTGCTGAAATTAATCTTCCTGCCGTACAGCCGGGCTCATCGATAATGCCCGGCAAGGTAAATCCGGTTATGGCTGAGATGATGAACATGGTCTGTTTTCAGGTTATGGGGAATGATACAACGATTGCTTATGCAACACAGGCCTCACAGCTTGAACTTAATGTTATGATGCCTTTAATAGCATTCAACCTGCTTTTCTCCATAGAGATTTTGTTTAATGCAATTAATGCTTTTACTGAGAAATGTGTTAAGGGAATCAGTGCAAACATAAAGAGATGTCAGGAATATGCGGACTCAACCACTTCCATTGCAACGGCGCTCAATCCAATTATCGGGTACTCATCTGCGGCTGAAGTTTCACGAGAGGCTTATGAGACAGGAAAGACGGTCATGCAGGTGGTAGTTGAACGGGGTATTTTAAGTGAAAGAGAGGCAAAGCGCCTTTTAGATCCAGTGAGACTCACAAAGCAAAAAAAAGTAATATTAAGAAGCTGAGAGAAGATCTCTTTTCAGTTTTTTAATGAGAGTTATATGTATACCGTTTTTTGTTTCCTCTATCTTTATGTCGTCTGTGTATCTTCTTAGTAACTGATTTTCAGAGAGGGCATCGATGGAAGTTGATGATATAAGCTCTTTATAAGGTGTTTTCACGTCTATTGTAAATGTATCTTCAAGGTGCTCAAATTTCAGGAAAAAATTTCCACTGTACAGTTTGTCTTTACGGGGTTTTATGCTGATGAACAGGTCAATGAGTGCAATATTGAGCTGTTGAATAAGTTCTGCTGCAATGTGTTGATCTTTTGCAATTTGTTCAAGTGCATTTACAGCTATGAGTTCTGCCTTGGGAATCACAGGAATTGTAACCTCAAACAATGGTCTCTCCTCCGTTTTAACATATTTATAAAGATCTTTTTTGTACCCATCGGTAATCAGTTCATCTTCAATGGTACTCAGTGCCTTTCCCAATACTTCTTTATGGTAGAGTACTTTTATAACATCAGTGAGTACCCTGTCCTGGACAATGTTGAAGATACTAAAGTTCATTTCTATAATGCCTGTTTCCTGAAAAAAATTCATTATGTCATTGAGATCTTCTGTGCTGACTGCAAACATACGTGCAAGGGCAGCTGCTGTGTTAGGGGTTCCGTTACTACAGAGATGGTAAAGAATTTCCAGGATAACCTTTCTTAAATCAAGCCGTAGGATATTTTTTTTAAACCGTGATAACCAGAAAGTATGAAATTTCCCGCTTGAAATTTCATTGAAGTATACTTCCCAGAGATTGTCCCAGGAGAGTGTTTTTCCTGCGTGCCGTGCTGTCTGGATAAAGTTTTTAATATAAAAAGGGTTACTGTTGAACAGGTCGACAAAGGGGAGAATAACTCCTTTTGCATCCACCGTTATATTGTGACTCTCACAGAGTGAAGTAAAGAGCTGTAAAGAATTACTTTTATCAAGTTCTGAAATCTCGAACAATTCCATAACTTCTCCGAGCGAGGTTTGCTGGAAGAACATATCCTGGAGTTCTCCCCGATTGCCTGTAATGATATGTGGTGTGTGTCTGGACTTAATGGGTTCTTCAAAGAGCTTCCATACATTTTTGCTGTGTTCTGCATGAGACCCGTAAAGATTTTTTGTTTTATGGAAATTGTCAATAATCACAATGACCGGTATTCCGGTATTCTGATATCTGAGTTCCGGCACATTGATTGCGGAGAAAAAGAGATCTATTTCATTTCCTGAAATCATTGTTTCATGAAAATTACCTATTATATCTACTGCCCAGTGAGCATCCGACTTTTCTGCACACCGCTTCAGGCGTTCAAGAGAAAGTTCGTTTGTTTGGATGATTGAAATATCTTTTTTCTGGAAGGCCAGCCATTGACGTATGAATTTATTGAGATAGTCTGCAGAAAAATCACGAAGAGAGTTAAAAAAGGGGTTTATAGTATAGAAAAATGGGACAACCTTGTTCTGTTGCCAAAATAGACGTGAAAACAGCTGTTTCAGGAGCTCGGTTTTCCCTATACCGGTCGGTCCCGACAGGAACATGCTCGTAGCACGTCCCTGTTGGGCTTCGGAGGCACTATTGTAAAGAGATGTAAGCTCAGGGTTTCTACCTATAAACTCCTCTTCTGAAAGGGATCTCAGTGGCATAGTGTTTTTTAAAGGGATTCAAGTCTACGACTCGTTTACGACTCTTAGAGTAGAGAGGTAAGAGATGACAATATAAAAAATTCAAAAATAAAATATCAAAATTCAAAATTGAGGGAAAAAGTTTAAATTTTAAAGAATCCTTAATTTTGCTTTTTGAATTTTATATTGTCCCTGGATATTAACCCCCCATCCCGGTTTAAGATTTATAAGTATACCAGTCGATTTTTCCCGCTTTTTTTAGCAAGATACAAAGCCTGATCTGTCTTTTCAAGAAGCTCGGCTGCAGAAGATGCATCTTCAGGATAAGAAGTGAGCCCTATGCTTACCGTTAAATCAGCAAACGGTAACTCTTCTGAGTGAGAAAGAAATGTTTTTTCAACATTTTCCTTTACCCTGTTAGCTATGTTTATGGCATCTGCCTTGGGTGTCTGTGGCAGAATTAAAACGAATTCATCTCCGCCGAACCGTGCAGCTTTATCTATGTTTCTGAGCGAACTTAAAATCGTTGATGCCAGAATTTTCAGAATCCTGTCGCCTGTAATGTGACCGTATGTGTCGTTATATTTTTTAAATTCATCTATATCAACCATTAAGAGGCTGAAAGGGTTTTTATATCTGTTAAAACGGGCTATCTCTTCGGCAAGTCTATCATCTAAATAACGTCTATTTAATACTCCGGTTAAAGGATCTGTTACGGATAATTCTCTCAGTTCTTCACTTTTTTTGTGAAGTAAACTTCTCTCAATTGCAACTGAGGCATTTGTGGCAAAAAACTGAATAAGCCTTAAATCCTTTTCATTAAATACGTCCCCGGTTATTTTATCAGATATATTGAGGACTCCTACGATCTTGCCTTCAATGCTGAGGGGTATACTCACAAACGACTTTGTCTTGTACCGTGGTTTATTCTTCTGATTTATACGCGGGTCTTTTTCAACATCCTCAACCAGTAATGGTTGACCGTTTTCAAAAACCTTTCCCGCAATCCCTTCTCCTTTATGAACCCTCATATTTTCTTTTATTATATCGTCCAAACTTTTTTTGGCTTTTACGAGTAGTTCAGTCGTCTCCGCGTCAAATAACATGAGAGAACCCTGTTCTGCTTTAAGAAGGTGAGTGGATTTTTCTACTATGGTTTGCAGGAGAGAATCCCAGTTTAAAAGAGGTGCAATGGATAGTGCAGAATCGGATATTGACGTTAACATCTCATCCATACTTTTATCTATTGTGAGACACAGTGTATGATTTTTAATGGCTAACTCAATATAGTCCCTGAGTGTATTAATGATTTTTATGTCTTCCTTGGGAAGTGTTCCATTAAGAACTCCTATCAAACCATCTATGGAATCATCAAAGACAATGGGGAACAAATATAATGATTTTATTTCTTCGGTAGTCTTTAAAGGCATCAATTTTTCAGCTTCTATCAATACAGGAGATATCGGGGCCTTCGTGTCAAGCACTTGCTTAATAAGGGTATTTTCCGGGTTAAACTGAAGGCTCAAGAGACTATCTTTATATTGACCCGTAGCATATACTGTTCTGTAGATAGAAGTTTGTTTATCAAAGACGAGTATGGCCACAGAGGGCGCAGCAAGGATAAATTCAATGGTGTCTACTATATATCTGCATATAGAGTCTATATTGTGAGATACCTTCTCAAGTATATCTGTATCTGCGAGTGATGTAAAACGTCGAATTTTTTCTATTAATTTCTGATTTTCTTGGACATTGTACAGTAGATAGTGAACTGTATTGTGGACATATAAGGAGATTTTTTTTACATCTTCTTCATTTTCAAAATGAAGTGGAGTTGTGACCGGGACTTCGTAAATGCCTTTATCTTTAATTATTTTTAAGAATTCAAGAAAATCTTCATAGGAGGTAAAACCTTTCCTCCCTACAATCACAGATTTTTCTTCCGCATAATTTATGGGAACTGCGAAATTTGTCACTTTTGCATAACATTTATATGTTATGGGTTTATGGAGTTTCAGTGGTTCAGAAATAAACCTGGTGCATGAGGTCGGACATTCAGCATTACCGCGTGAGGAAGATTTAATGAGATTACATATTGGATTCTCTTTAGTAGTTAAAAATTTATTTATGTTCTCATCATAAATATCTAAATCAAAGCCTGTAGCATTTGAGAGGTTTTCAAAAAAATCTTTCCATTTTTCGGAAGAGAAAATATGTTTGAGGGTTATATCTCTCCCGTTATTCAGAGATTTTTCAGTTACGTATGAGTTATTGCCAGATGACATCTATGAGAGCCTCTCTTCTATATACATTATTTCCATTATTATGGAGTACTTATTGATAATGAAACTACAATCTTTAAAGGGAGTGTGTACCCCGTTAGAGAAAGCCACCGTCAGCACATATCGTTAGAGAACGAAGTTCTCTAACGGGTTTTACTGCTTATTTTTAATAATACAACACAGTGCTCGTATTACATTCATTATCTTTATCAACTTTTTTTAAAAAAATTGTTAAAAACCGAATATAACGTTCTCTTAGTTTACCTGTTAATAAGAGCGAGTTCTTAAGCAAGAGCTTGCACTCAAGGGATGTAAAAAATATTACCATGTTTTTTGATAAGTGTCAATATTTATAATATATTTTCGAAATCCGCAGGTCTATGATAAAGAGAGCACGTTTGGTTTTTAAAATCTTCTGTATATTCTTTTGACTCTTTGACCTATTGATGTGAGAACCTCATATGGAATAGTACCTACCCTGTCAGCAATATCTTGAGCAGTAATTTTTTCTTTTCCCTGCTTTCCTATAAGTACAACCCCGGTATTCTCTTGTGCACCGGATATATCTGTAACATCAACCATGATAGTGTCCATACAGACCCTTCCGACAACAGGTGCGAGAGTGCCGTTTATCAGAACTTCCCCGTTGTTTGAAAGCTTTCTGTTATATCCGTCAGCATACCCAATGGGAATCGTTGCAATAGTACTTTTTCTTTTTGTTATAAATGTTCTGCCGTAGCTTATGGGCGTCCCTGGAGGGACCTTTTTTATAAAAATGATCTTACTCTTAAGGCTTAATACAGGTTTAAGATATTTTTTTCTCTCTGGCCCATAACCGTAGAGCATTATTCCCGGTCTTACCATATCGAGATATAATTGCGGGAATCGCAACGTAGCGGCACTATTAGCTATATGAGAATATTTAAAATGAAGCTTTTTCTTTTTCAGGGCTTTAATCAGTTCGACAAATCTCCTGTGCTGGATAGCAGTAAAATCTTTATCTTTCAGA
>DAOVVO010000036.1 GCA_030637135.1 Nitrospirota bacterium | reverse complement strand
CCCACTCCTCAGCAAATACCGAAAATATAAAATCAGTATGTCTTTCCGGTAAGAACCTCAGCGGTCCCTGTGTTCCCTTCAGATAGCCCTTTCCCCAGAAACCGCCTGAACCTATGGCAACCTTTGATTGAGTTATATGATAGCCGTATCCTTGTGAATCAACATAAGGATCTATAAAAGCTATAATCCTCTGCTTCTGATATTCTTTTAACCCCCCCCACACTATGTTACCTACAAAAGGGAGGGATATAAGCCCGATAATAACAGCCACCACAATAACCTTTTTCTTCACTCCTGCTGTCAATACTACCGAGACAAAGATAAACAGTAACATCATAACGGTTCCTAAATCAGGTTGTCTCAGAATCAAAAACCCAGGGATTATGAAAAACATAAGTACCATTTTCAAAAGGTCTGCTAATCCAAGGCATACCCCCTGCTCTCTATGAGAGAGGTAATATGAAAGTGTCATAATGAAAAAAATTTTAAAAAACTCCGAGGGTTGAAACGTCAGAAAACCCAAAGATATCCAGCGCTCTGCTCCCACCCCCTCTTTCCCTATAAAAAGAACAGCAATGAGAAGGGAGAGACTCAATATAAAGAAGAGATAAGCAAATCTTATGAACCACATGTAGTTGACAGTTACAGCAATAAAAAAACAGACTAAACTCAGACATATCCAGAGAAACTGCTTCAGGTAAAAGGGTTGCTGTTCAGCACCGAGTATAGGTCTTGTAGCACTATAAATGATCATTACCCCAAAAAGGGACAGGGCAAGGACAACAGCCAACAGACTCCAGTCAAAATTCTTTAAAAGCCTTCTGTCAATCATATAAATTCGCTACAGAAGAACATAATGCCTTGAGCTTTTTATCAATCGCTTATTACGCATTAGCTATTACGGCCTTTATAAAATGTTTCTATCACTTTTTTTGCAATTGGTGCAGCAGCCGTGCTTCCATGACCGCCATGTTCAATAAAAACAGCTATCACTATTTCAGGATTTTTTTCAGGAGCAAAAGCTATGAACCATGCATGATCTCTGTATTTTTTCAGAGAATTTTTTGAAACTTTTTTTCTTCCCACCACCTGTACAGTCCCCGTTTTTCCGCCGATACGTACCAGATCAGAGTGCGCCATCAAACCTGTACCTTTCTTCTCTGACACAACCCCTAAAAGTGACTTTTTTATCAATTCCAAAGTTTTACGTTTTATTCTTATCACGTTCTTCCCATAATCACCGGAATCTGACTCTTTTAGTATATGTGGTCTATAGATAATGCCCCCGTTTACCACAGCAGCCATCATCTGGGCTGCCTGAATCGGTGTAACAGACAGATACCCCTGACCGATAGCGGTATTCAATGTTTCTCCGGGAAACCACCGTTGATTTTTTGTTCGACGTTTCCATGAAGTTGAGGGAACAATTCCGTGCTTTTCACTATTGAGCTCAATACCAGTTGGTTTACCGAGCCAGAAAGCCTTTGCATAATCTGCAATCCTGTCGATACCAAGTTTTTTCCCGATATCATAAAAATAGACATCACACGATTCAACGAGTGCTCTGTGCAAATCAACATTTCCGTGTCCTGCCTTCTTCCAGCACCTGAATAACCTTCCCTCGAATACCGCGCCGGTGCAGGTAACCCTTGTCTTATCAGTTATAATCCCTTCTTCCAATGCTGCAAGAGCGGTAATAATTTTAAAAACTGAGCCAGGGGGATACTGGCTCTGAATTGCGCGATTCAGAAGCGGGTTTTGCGGGTCAGTGATAAGTTTTTCCCAATCACGATAAGCTATCCCCCTCCCGAACAGATTTGGATCAAAAGAAGGGCTGCTCACCAAGGCCAGGACACCACCTGTATTCGGATTAAGGGCAACGATAGCTCCTGTCTTATCCTTCAGGGCATTTGCAGCTTCTGATTGAACCTCTATATCAATCGTTAACTTTATATCTTTTCCCTTAACCGGTTGCTGTAGACTCACAACTCTGATTGCCCTCCCTATGGCATCAACCTCTATGATTTTTTTACCAGCAACACCTCTCAAATTTTTATCAAAAATTTTTTCTATCCCCATCTGGCCTATAAACGCTTTCCTCGGAACATCCCTGAAATCTGAATCTTTCACCTGTTCAAGTGTAAGACGACCCAGGTAACCCATAATATGGCTGTTAATATTCCCGTAAATGTACTCCCTGCCAACCACCACATCCACCTGAAGGCCCGGAAAATCAATCGTTCTCGCCTCTACTCTGGCGACCTCCTTCAGCGGTACATTTTGCTTGAGTTTGACGGGCTCGAGTGTATTCAGCGGGATTCTATCAAGTCTCTCTTCGATATCCTCAGTGGCAAGTCCGAGAAGATTGCCCAGTGCTGATAATGTCCCGGGGTCCCTGGGTACATCATCCCTCACCGCTGAAATATCAAAGGAGGGGATATTTCTTACCAATGCATTATTATTGCTGTCATATATTATTCCCCTCGGGGCAGGTATCTGTATAGCTCTTAACCTGTTCTGTTCAGCAATTTTTTTGTACTCTGCCCCTTTTATAACCTGCAGATACCAAAGCTTTAAAATAAAAATAAAAAAAACAAAAATTATAATATTTATAATTATAAAAATCCTTTTTTCCATACGATGAATCTATTGAACGCTGCTCATTAATTCTCGTTTATTGACAACGTCTTTTTTACGATATTAACTATTTTTCTTTTCAATTATATGCCTCTTCTTGCTTCTAAAAACAGGTCGCCTTCTTTTTCAGGTTTCAGGAATGGATAAACAAGTATACTAATCCCGGTTGTATAAATAACCGGGATAATCAGTGTCTCTATTCTCCTGTTTGCAAAGGATATATCTGCAAAAGTTTCAAGACATATGTAGACCAGAAACATATCAATAATACATAAGACAATTATTATTAAAGTATTGATAATAATATTCCACTGAAACATCTTTTGCCTGATTGACGGAATGAGATAGCCTATAAATATCTTGCTCATCATATTTGGCCCAAGTATAAAGCCACTTGAAAAGTCAACCAGCAGTCCTGCCACTGCTCCATAGGCCAATCCCTTCATCCGGCCATACCGAAGCGAATAAAAAAAGACGAGGATAAGGACGATATCAGGTTTGATTCCTTTAAATAATACGGCTTGAACAGACAGTGAAAGCAGGGCAATGATAATATAAAAAGAAAAAATTATCACCTTTTAAGTATTGAAACCTCCTCGACGGAGCTAAGATTTTGCGCTACTGTTATCTCTATCAGCTGAAAGAATTCTTCAGGTTTTTTTTCGATGTTGGTTACGTATCCTATCACAAGACCCGCTGGATATATCCCGTCAAGTCCCGAAGTAATGACTCTGTCGCCGAGGAGGACATCCACATCTTGAGGCACATACTTTACATAACACCTGTTCTGTCCCCTCCCCTCGATGATTCCCTCTACCCTTGATGACTGAAGTCTGGCAGCAACTGAAGAGTTTACATCAGAAATGAGAATAATAGTTGCAGTACCCTTAAGTACCCTGTGAACCCTTCCGACAATACCTAAAGGCGTAACCGCAACCATATCTTTAGAGATACCCTCTCTTTCCCCCTTGTTAATCCATAAGACTTGGAACCAGTTGGTTGGGTCCCGTGCAAAGACTTCGGCTGTAGTAATATATTTTTGACTTTGCGATTTTAATTTAAACAGTGCCCTGAGTCTCTCATTCTCGTATTGAGTTTCTAAATATTTATTGTTTTGCTGTTTCTGTTTTTGAAGTTCTGAAAGGAGTCTCTTGTTCTCGGTTTCTTTTCCCACAATTAAAATATAGCTTTGGAAAAAATTCTTAATGCCACGAAGAGACGCAGAGAATCCCTGTTCAAGAATTCTCAGTGGATAATGGAGATATGATATATCCGAGGTATTAACACCGCCCTTGATACCCTGATAGGTCAGTACTACAAATATGAAGAGGATAATAAGGATAAAAATAAAAAAATTTTTTCTTATAAACATTCAGGTCTTTAATCAGCTGCAGGGACTTTCAGTTTTAACTGATTTTTTGAAACCCTAATAGGATACTTCGAAAGAATCACTAGTGTACTGTCCCTAACGCTTCTTTACACTTTCCAACCTTTGATAGGATAGTATTTGCGTCTTTTGTCCAGGTAAATATTTTAGGATTATCATTATGTTTATTTACAAAATTCATAACAGCTATTTCTAACTCTTTAACGCTTCTGAAAACTCCCCTCCTAATCCTTTTATTTGTCAACTCACTGAAAAATCTTTCCACCATGTTAAGCCACGAAGCCGATGTCGGTGTAAAATGCATTTTGAAGCGAGGATGCTTTTTAAGCCACGCTTTTACTTTCTCTGTCTTGTGTGAACCATAGTTGTCTGCTATCAAGTGTAAATCTAATTCATTAGGCGTTTCCTTATCTATCTTCTTGAGAAATTTTAGAAACTCATACTGGCGATGTCTGAGCATACATTCACCTATAACTTTTCCATCAAGAATATTCAACGCTGCAAATAGTGTCGTCGTCCCATACCTCTTGTAATCATGCGTCATTGTGCCAGCACGGCCTTTTTTCATAGGCAAACCAGGCTGTGTTCTGTCTAATGCCTGTATTTGGCTCTTTTCATCTATACATAATACCATTGCCTTATCAGGTGGATTCAGATAAAGCCCTACTATATCCTTCACCTTCTCTACAAAATTCGGGTCATTGCTTACCTTAAATGTCCTGACCAGATGAGGCTTTAGATTGTATTTCCTCCATACCCTATGCACCGCCATACGAGAAACCCCTTCTGCCTCTGCCATTAATCTGACACTCCAATGGGTAGCATTGGTCGGCTTACTGTGTAACGTTGCACCTACAATAGCCTTTTCCTTTTCTCCGGTTGTCTTCGGCGTACGACCAGGTCTTGAGGCATCTCTAAGCAGAGTTTCTATCCCCTCTTCCTCATACCTCTTGATCCATAGATATACTGTTGGTCGTGACGTGCCAAGTTGCTCTGCGATCTGTTTCTTCTTTAAACCTTCTGTCATTCTTAGTACTATCTTTGCACGTAAAACAACTTTTTGTGCTGTATTACGGCCACGCGCTAGCCGTAACAGCCTTTGCTTGTCTCTCTCTGTACATCTCATGAATTAATAATAACATAAATGTGCTCTTTATGTCAAGTTATTTATGGGACAGTACACTAGATTGCTACTCTTCTAAGGATATCTAAATCATCGAGCACTTTCCCAACGCCATATACAACCGCAGAGATTGGGTCATCAGCAACAACCACGGGCAGGCCTGTCTCTTCCTTTAAAAGAACATCTAATCCTCTTAAAAGTGCACCTCCGCCTGCAAGCACAATACCCCGGTCAACGATATCGGATGCCAGTTCAGGGGGTGTGTTTTCGAGAGCAATTTTTATGGCATTTAAGATTACTATGACAGGCTCGTTTATTGCATCCCTGATTTCGTCTTCATAAACTGTAACTGTCTTCGGAATACCAGAAACAAGGTCTCTTCCTTTAACATCCATTGCCTTGTCCCCATCACCCATTTGAAAAGCAGAGCCTATCTCCATTTTGATGTTTTCAGCAGTTCTGTCACCAATGAGGATTTTGGTTTTACTCTTAATATAATTCACAATTGCCTCATCCATTTTATCTCCGCCGACTCTGACTGCCTTGCTGTATACAACTCCGTGAAGAGAGATAACCGCGACATCAGTGGTTCCGCCTCCGATGTCCACTATCATATTCCCGGAAGGTTCTCCGATCGGTAAGCCCACTCCGAGCGCAGCTGCCATAGGTTCCTCTATAAGATATATTTCTCTTGCACCGGATGCCTGGGCTGCGTCTTTTACAGCCCTCTGCTCTACCTGGGTTATCCCGGAAGGTACGCCGATTACAATTCTTGGAGAAATGAAGCTTTTTCTGTTGTGAACCCTTCTTATGAAATACTTTAACATTTCGCCTGTCTTATCAAAGTCTGCGATGACCCCGTCTTTTAACGGCCTTATTGTCGTTATATTTGTAGGTGTTTTACCAAGCATTCTCTGTGCTTCTGCACCAACCGCTATAACCTTGCCTGTATCCCTCATAATAGCTACTACAGATGGTTCATTACATACAATTCCTTTGTCTCTCATAAACACCAGAGTGTTTGCTGTTCCAAGGTCAACAGCGAGGTCATTTGAAAACCATCCGAGAATCTTCTGAAACATCTATCCCTCCCTTTATGTAAATGCAAAAACAAATATTTTCATGTAATGATTACGCTTAACTTTAGAGATCACTCAAATTGCCGGGTTTCTTCTACTACCTGAGTTTTTATAAGTTCATCCCCGAATCTCAAACCCCTGTCACTACCGATTATAAGCATGCTCTCGAAAAAAAGAACAATCAGGGGGAAGAGAAAACCGATCAATGGTATTATCATTAAGAAATATCCAATAGCAAAAATAAAATTTCTTATTATTGAGGCTTTGAATGTGCATGCCGCGCCAGTTTCATAAAATACAACTTTGAGTCCCAAAAGCCGCTTGCCTATGCTTTTTCCCTCAAATAAGCCATCGCCTATCAGGAGATAGGCTAACCCCGCAAAATAACCTATTTTTGGTATTGCTTCCAGGAGGGCAGCTATGATGATAAAATCTATACTTTTAGCTATTACCCTGTTTAAAATTCTGGTCTTTGCAAATTCTTGCTTTTCCGCCTGTTTTTCAGATTCATTCATCACGGCTTTCTTTCTTTAAAAAAGATTATTATATCTCAAATTAAATACATATGCCACCGGTTCTTAACCTTTTCAATTCTAAACAAATTTTAAAGAAAAAGAAACATCTTAAATGGAGTACAGCAATGTCAAGACAAGCTTCATGTACAAGGATGGTTCTTCCTGGAGAGTTTTTCGGAACTCTGCATTGAGAATTGAATGCCTTGCTAAGGAAGGTTGAGGGGAAAACTTTCCGGATGCTTGAAACCTTTGAGGAGCTTCTCCGCATATCTTTTTTCTATCTTAAAACCGTAATAATCTGCGAGTTGTTTGGCCTTTAAAAAAGACTTCCTGGCAATGTTCTCTTTCTTATTTAAGTAATTCAGCTCCCCTCTGCCGAGCATACAATAAATTTTACCCCTGGGGTCTCCTGTCTTCTTAAAAAGAACATCGGCCTCTTTAAATTTCTTTCCCGCCTGTTTAAGATCTCCAATCATTTTATATGCGGTAGCAATTCCCCAGATTGTATAAGCATAACTAACCCTGTCACCAATTTTTTTATACAGTGTTTCGGCTTTACCGAATAAAACGAATGCTTTTTTATAGTCACCATACATTCTCCTCGTATTGCCAAGCCCGCAATAAGAATATGCTATTCCAAAACGGTCATTTAAATCCCTGAAATTTTTGTTTGCCTTCTCATAGTACTTTGCTGAGTCTCTGAATCTTTCGGCAATTCTTGAGCATCCTCCAAGCCCGCAATAAGAATAGCTGACTCCAGCCTTATCCCTGAGAGATTTGAATTTTTCCAGTGCAAACTGAAAGTTCTGAAGTGCTTTTTTTATGTCTCCCCGTATCCTGTACGTCCCTGCCTTTGCCCAGAGAGAAAATGCCTCACCCTTGCTGTCACCTAAAGACTTATAAATCCTGCACGCCTTATGAATCTGTTTAAGCGCTTCTCTCCATTGACCAAGTGCCCGGGCACACAAACCAATACCTGCTAATGCGTCAGCCTCAGAAGCCCTGTCACCTAAAGCATCAGCGATATTACGTCCCTCCTCATAGTAGTTCTGTGCCTTGATAAAATCTCCTTTTGCCCTGAACATGTCAGCTATTGAGAGAAAGCAATACTGCGCGTTTGCTGCATCGCCCTTGCGTTTAAAAATGTTAAGCGCCTTCAGGTATAAATCAATCGCTTTTTGATATTCTGCAAAAGTCCTGCTTCTCTCTGCACGCTCAAAAAAATATTCTCCCGAATTATTCATCTTCACAAAATTCGTCCTTCGGAACTTTCTCAATATTACACTTATGAACCTTGTAAAAACTATCTATATCTCGTAGTTAATCCAATAAATGCATTATTTGGGTTAAAAGGAATTTGACTTTGAGCATATTTCCTGCCGTTTAGAGAAAACCTCTTTTTTCAGGACGAATCAGCCGCTGCAGAGAAGTCGGGTTGCTTTCAGGACAGGTATGAGTGAAGAATTAATACAAACGCATTTATTATTTTGATATTAACCATGAGCGCAATTTATTAATGTTCCCTGCGGAAACCTGAATGTAAGGAATTATTATTGTTTATATTCGCTCGCCTTCTGCTCGCTGTTTCATTCTAATGCGTTTGTATTAATTCCTTTTTTAGATGCAGTTATAACTCATGATTCATACGGTTTAACAGAATTCACCGTGTATGTTTTTTTATGGCTTTTATTACCTCTGCATAATTATCTGCATGAAAAAAAGCACTGCCCATGACTAATATGTCCGCACCTGCTTTTATTACATCTCCAGCGTTATTTATATTTATTCCACCGTCTACTTCTATATGAACGTTGTAATCCTTTTCTCGAATGACATCCTTGAGCATTCTGATCTTATCAAGCGTCAGCGGGATAAACTCCTGACCTCCGAAACCCGGATTAACAGACATCAATAACACCATATCAACTTCTGAGAGGATAAAATCGAGAACGCTCAGGGAAGTTGCCGGGTTAAGGGAAACCGCTGCTTTTACTCCGTTGTCCTTTATATAATGGACATTTCTGTGCAAATGAGTAGAGGCCTCTGTATGAATGGTTATGATATCGGCACCAGCTCCTGCAAAAGCCTCTATATATCTGTCAGGGGACTCAATCATGAGATGCACATCAAGTGGCAGACTGGTAACTTTTTTTATCGACTTAACAACAGGGGGGCCTATCGTTAAATTTGGTACAAAATGACCGTCCATAATATCAACATGTATTAAATCAGCCCCTGCCTCTTCAGCCGCTTTTATTTCATCACCTAATTGAGAAAAATCTGCAGACAAGATAGACGGCGCAATTTTAACCATAATCCCCTCCTGTACAATGTTCATTATACCTGATTACCCTGATTCGAAATACGATTACCCAGATGAACTCAGTCTAGTTGAACTCCTTTTTGCATTTTATCTGTATAATCCTTGTATTTGAATCTGAGAAATCAAAACAATCAGGATTGTTTTAAAACCACAGTCCCCATCCCCGGCCGAGGGTGACCTCAACGGCATCCCCTTTCTTTATGATAGTTCCTGCTTCTGGTTTCTGAAAAACAATCACGCTGCCAATATCATGTTCTATGAGCTTCAGTCCAAGTACTGCAGCAGCTTTTCTTGCCTCGTGTATTGTCATATTCACAAAAGAAGGGCACCTGTAAGATACAGTGTACAGCCCTAGACTTACAAGAAGGTTAACTCTATTGTCATCGGAAAAACCCGGCAGTGGTCTCTGGGCAATAATGATATCTTTCTCCACGGTGTAAGAATGCACCCTCGTAATTTTCTCAATTTTCATATCTAATTCCATGAGTATTTGTTCAACGTCATCAATAGTAATACCTTCCAGGTATGGTACTTTAAACATCGCCCTGCCCTTGCTTACAAACACCTTGATACTCCTTCCCTGTTCAATTTTTTCCCCCTCTGCTCTGTCCTGACTGATAATATGGTCTGGAGGTACGTTCAGATCATACTCCTCGCCCTGTACCTCCAGAAAAAGGCCTCTGCCCTGTAAAAGCTCTGTCGCCTCAGTAATGCCCATGCCGGCGAGCAAAGGGACCTTAACCGTTTTCTCAAGATCTATTATTTTGAAAACTAAGAAAACCGCAATTCCGGAGAGTGCAATAAAACCGGAAAAATAAAGTATAAACTTAAAAAACTTTTTTAGCATAATTGAAGCTTACAAGCATAAAAGTATCATTTCAAAAGAAAGACTAAACCCCGTCACCCGCTCCTCTTTCCCCTCAAAACACCCGCCCCTGGTTCATCGGACTTTCATAAAGCTGTGTGCCTTTTTTTATCTTTCTTCCCTGCAGAAATGCCTTAACTGACATAATTGGCTTTCCGGGTGGCTGAACTTCAATTATCGAGAGTATCTGTTCTCCGGTCCCTACCAAAAGCTCTTGTTTCGTGGCTTTCAACACAACTCCCGGCCCCCCGTTCCCCTCGACAACCGATGCCTTCAATATTTTAACTCTCTGGCCCTCCAGAAAAAAAAAAGCAGCCGGCCACGGGTTCATACCCCTGATAAAATCAGATATTTTTTTTGCCGGCATGGACCATTGAATAAGCCCGTCGGACTTTTTTAAAAGTGGTGCATAGGATACTTCACCAGTCTGTGGCACGGGCTTCAAATGCCCCTCTGCCAACTCTCCTAAAGCCATTTTCAAAACAGCTGCTCCGACTTTTGAAATCTTCTGAGAAAGACTTCCCGCTGTATCCTCAGCATGTATTGCAACGTTCTCCTGAAGTAACACAGGCCCCGTATCCATACCTTCATCCATAAGCATTATGGTTATGCCAGTCGTGCTTTCTCCGTTTATGAGCGCCCAATTTATTGGTGCAGCACCACGATATTTAGGGAGGAGAGAAGCATGAATATTAACACAGCCGAACTCCGGCAAACGTATTATTTCAGAAGGTAAAATCTGCCCGTATGCCGCAACTACGATAATTGAAGGTTTCAGTAATTTTAAGTGTTCAATAAAGGCTGCATCTCTAACCGTTTGAGGCTGAAAAATTTCCAGCCCGTGTCTTTGTCCCTCCTGTTTAACAGGACACATGGTAATATGTCTTCCCCTT
>DAOVVO010000105.1 GCA_030637135.1 Nitrospirota bacterium | reverse complement strand
CGTGCATAATAAGAAAAATACAGATAGAGGTATTGGCTTGATTGAGTATCTCTTGTGTTGAGACATGTTATTTTCATAGCGAGGAGTTATAATCTGATATAATAAATTTGTAGTAAGGATTTCGTTATGATCAACCTTAAAAAAACTCTCATGGCGTTACTGATATTTTTGAGCATTGGAAACATATCTTCAGCAGAAGAGATAGTATTTGCCATTTCCCCGATGGCATCCCCTGTTTCCACACTTTCACACTATAGTGATTTCATCAAATATCTGTCTGAAAAGACGGGGATAAAGATACTCCTTAAACAGCGGAGAAAGTACTCAGAGATAAACGCCCTTTTGAAAACAGGCGAGGCACAATTTGCCCTCACCTGTACAGGAGCATTTTTAAACGGCAAATATGAATTCGGGCTTGAGCTCCTTTCAATACCGGTTATAAAAGGCAGGACCACCTATCACTCCTACATCATTGTGCGCAAGGAAAGTAAAATAAAAGATTTCACCCAGCTTCAAGGAAAGGTCTTTGCCTTTACAGACCCCCTCTCATTATCAGGGAGACTGTATCCTCTCTATCTCCTTGATACCTCAGGATTAAAACCGGAAGAGTTCTTCAAAAAGACTTTTTATACATCAAGTCATGAAAAGTCAATAGAGTCTGTAGCGTATGGTTTTGCTGACGGGGCAGCAGTGGACAGTCTTATTTTTGAAGATATGAAAAGGTCAGGGAATCCTGCCATTGAAGGGGTAAAAATAATAAAGATATCATCACCTTATGGTATACCCCCTGTTGTCGTATCTCCTCATGCACCAGAGTCAATAAAACAGCTCATATTAAAAACACTCATTGGCATGGCGGATGATCCTGAGGGGAGGGCTGTTCTCAAGAGACTCCAGATTGACAAGTTTATTCTGCCAAATCCTGCTATTTACTTTGCCGCGGTGCAATTGATGAAGGCAGTGATGCAGGAAACATTCCATGAGATTCAAAAAAATCTTTAACAGTATTGCTTTTCGTATTTCTGTTACCATAGCTGTTGTAGTTGCGGCATCTGCAGTAGCTGTAGGCTGGCTGATACTGAGAGAAGAAAGAAAAACTCTGGAATTTGAACTCCGTAGTAAAGGGAGATATATAGCTGAGATAATGTCCCACCATGTAGTAGAGCCGCTTCTTTATGAAGAGCGTCATGAGATATTTTCTCTCTTGCAGGGCTCTATGAAAAGCGAAGAAAGTCTCGTTGTCTATGCTGAGGTTTATGATAAAAATGGAGAATTAATAGTCAAAGCATTCAAAAATGAAAAATTCAACAAATTAAAAATGCCTCCATATAATTTTAAAGATCCGATAGACGGGGTAGACATACAGGAAGACAGCAAGTTGCCTGTTTATTACTTAAGTTTGCCAATCAATATAGAAACCTCTGGAACTATAGGATTTCTCAGGCTGGGTATAACCAAAGAATTCCTGTACAGCACTCTTGAAGGCGTGAAACGGAAATTTTATCTCCTGGGAGCAGCTGTTATATTTGTTGGCATAATGCTGGGACTCTGGATGGCAAGAAAAGTTCTGAGACCCATCCTTATTCTCAATAAGGGTGTAAGAAGGGTTGGAGAAGGCGAATTGGGTATAGAAGTGCCGGTGGTTGGAGAGGGTGAGATAAAGGAACTTGCGCTGTCTTTTAACAGGATGTCTGTGAAACTGAAAGAGCTCATTCATTCAATACAATCTGCCCAGGAACATCTTGTCAGGACAGAAAAACTGTATGCTGTTGGAGAGTTTTCAGCAGGAGTCGCGCATGAGATAAAGAACCCTCTTACATCCATTAAGATGCTTATGCAGACCGCAAAGCAAAAAAAAGAACCTTTATCAAACATGGACATTTCGATTATTGAGGGAGAGATTAACAGAATTAACCATATTGTAAAACAATTCCTTGCATTTGCAAGACCTGAAAAGGCTGAAAAGACAGATGTAAATATAAATAATGTCCTTGAAGAAGTTATTACCGTAACCAGGCCAAAGATGAAACAATCTACCATAAAACTTGATCAGAAATTTTTATCCAGGGAACCGATAATCAAGGGAAATCATGATGCGCTCAAACAGGTTTTCCTGAATATTATCCTTAACGCCATCCAGGCAATGGACGGCCGTGAAGGAACCCTCAGCATAGAGACCTCAACGAATAACGGGAATCTGTCAGTCGTAATAAAGGACACAGGTGGCGGAATCCCGAAAAAAGATTTAAAAAAGATTTTTAATCCCTTTTTTACAACAAAAAAGGATGGCACAGGCATGGGACTTGCGCTAACTTATAAAACAATAAATGAACACTCTGGTAAAATTAAAATAGATTCAAAACCGTGGATTGGTACAACGGTAAAGGTGGATTTCCCCCTATGAGTACACTCCTTATAGTAGATGATGAAGAAGCGGTAAGATACTCCTTTAAAAGGATGTTTGAAGATGAATACAGGATTTTAACTGCTGAGGACGGTTTCGCGGCTCTGAATATCCTTGATACCAGTTATATTGGTGTAGATGCTGTTTTCCTTGATGTCAGAATGCCCGGCATGGGAGGGATAGAAGTGCTCAGAAAGATTAAGGAGATAACAAAAAACATTCCTGTTGTTGTAATGACTGCGTTTGGTGATTCTGACACCGCTATTGAAGCAATGAAAGAAGGGGCTTATGATTACCTGACAAAGCCTTTAGAGGGTGAACAGCTAAAAGAGGTTATTGAAAAGGCGCTTGCATCGGCAAGGCTTCAGCATGAGGCTTATTGTTGCGGCAATATAGAAAAGCTTTCAGAGAAAGAAGAGACAATTGTTGGGAAAACGCAGGCAATGCTTGATGTGTGTAAAATGATTGGTCAGGTTGCCGACACAGAGGTGCCTGTACTCATAACAGGAGAAAGTGGCGTGGGAAAAGAGCTCGTCGCGCGGGCCATATATAATTATAGCAATAGAAAGGGCAAACCCTTCATAGCTGTTAATTGCGCTGCTCTGCCTGAGGGTGTGGTTGAAAGCGAGCTGTTTGGCTGCGAAAAGGGAGCATTCACAGGAGCTGAAAAAAGGAGAATCGGGAGGTTTGAACAGTGTGACAACGGAGTTATCTTTCTTGATGAGATTGGGGACATGAGTCTTTCAACCCAAGCTAAATTACTCAGGGTACTTCAGGATGGAAGCTTTGAACGGGTTGGAAGCAATGAGACAATCAGGACAGATGTACGGATAATCGCTGCAAGTAACAAAAAGCTCCATGACGAGGTAAAAAGTAACAGATTCAGGGAAGACCTTTTTCACAGGCTCAATGTTTTTCCCATACACATCAAGCCTCTGAGAGAGAAGAAAGAAGATATCCCGTTGTTATCAGAGTATTTTCTCTCGAGGGCAGTAAGAAAGATAGGCAAACAGATTAAGGGTTTCTCGCCGGATGCAATCAGTCTCCTTATGTCATATAACTGGCCGGGCAATGTGAGAGAGCTTGAAAATGTTATAAAAAGGGCTGTAGTAATTGCAGGTGGAGAGGTTCTTGGTGTTAATGACGTTATTTTAAATGCCGGGCAATCAAGCAGAAAAGAGTTTCAGGAGCTTTTCGCGATTATAGATGAAATATTTGAAAAGACGGTTATCACAAAAAATCCTTCTAACAGTTATCACTCTATTCTCTCAAGTGTAGAAAAACGCCTCATTGAAAAGGCACTGAAGGTAACGAAAGGGAATCAGGTGCAGGCGTCTGCTCTGCTCGGTATCACACGGGTAACACTGAGAAAAAAAATGCAGGAGTATAATATCCTCTCTGCATAAGAACTATACAGCTCTATATATTTTTTATACATCCCCTCATATGTAACCGCCTTAAATAATCAAAGATTTTCTCCACGAAAACACTGGCATATTATTTGCTTATTTAACATGAACAGTGTACTTCCCCGTAAATAACTTTACTAAATTGTCATTGCTGACTCCTGATATGTATCGGGAGGGAGTCTTTTTTTGTTACAGTGCTTCGTTCTAAAACTTCAGGACCCGCAATGACCATGGAGAGAAACGATAGGGACTATATCAGTTAATTGATGTGCCCTTTACTTTTATGATGATGTTCGGGACTTACGTGAACGGGGATATACGGCCATGATAAAAAGGATTTTAATAATTGATGATGATCTGATGATTCTCTCCGAGCTGTCAAAAGCCCTTTATAAATTTTGTGATTTTAACGGAGAAATTAAAACTCTGGATAATGGAAAAGATGCTATTGAAGAGGTCAGCCATTGTTTCTATAACATATGCTTCCTCGACATCAATCTTCCAGATTTAAACGGCCTGGATGTTATGAGAAACATAAGTGAAATATCCCCCGAAACAAATATTGTAATCATGACAGCAAATTTAATAACTTATCACATG
>DAOVVO010000017.1 GCA_030637135.1 Nitrospirota bacterium | reverse complement strand
TGACGTTACCGTTAGACGCCTCACGATACGGGCCCTGTACCAGTATCGGTACGGGGCGGGCTTCGTTACCGATTAACATCACCGCTTATTAGAATCTTATGGGTTCTTAACTTAAACCTTCAACTTAAATACGAAAGAGGGCTAATTAAGAAATAGGAAGCGTGCACGAATACATAAGAATAAAAAATTAAAGAAAAAAAATCAAAATAACACATGGACATTCAAAGATGTGAGCATGGTGGATATGTACTTTTTAAATTCCAACTATCAAGCTCTCTATGAGTCGTAGACCACATAACACTTAAATTTCAAATTCCAAAATTTTGAACTTCTATTTTTAATTTTTGATTTTTTTCCTTGATTCCTGAAAAGGGAGGTTGTCCCCGGAAAGGGGCGTTGCCCCACCGGGGCTTTACGCCAATCAGGACTTTACGTTCTGAAGGTCATATCAACTTTTTTGGAGATGATCCGAATTTTTTTACGTTTGTAGTTTGTGTTTTATGGTGTGAGGCTTTTGTAATTTTCGTCAATTATGTTATATTTTCCTATGGATAAAAAATTTATAGATGATTCGCACAAGTATTTAATGAATACATATAAGCGTTATCCCATTGTCCTTAGAAAAGGCAGGGGGATGAAAGTATGGAGTTCTGATGGTAAGGAGTATCTGGATTTTGTCGGAGGTATTGCAGTAAACTGCCTCGGGCACTGTCATCCAAAGGTTGTCATAACGTTACAGAAACAGGCACAGAGACTCCTTCATGTGTCGAATCTCTATCATATAGAGCCGCAGATAAAGCTTGCTCAAATTCTTATAAAGCTCTCATGTACTGACAAGGCATTTTTCTGTAATTCAGGGGCAGAAGCAATTGAGGCAGCAATAAAACTTGTCAGAAAATATGCGAAAGAGCACACAGCGTTCAATAAATTTGAAATTATAACCACGTATGGTTCTTTTCACGGTAGAACCCTTGCGGCCTTAAGCGCAACGGGGCAGGAGAAATTCCATAAAGGTTTTGAACCATTAGTTCCCGGTTTTAAGCATGTACCGTTTAATGATATTAATGCCCTAAAAAAAGCCATTTCAAAGAGCACATGCGCTGTCATCCTGGAGCCCATTCAAGGAGAAATTGGTATAAGAATGCCTGCAGAAGGCTATCTCAAAGAAGTTCGTCATATTTGTGATAAACATGGTATACTCCTTGTTTTCGATGAGGTACAGACAGGGGTAGGGAGAACAGGAAAATTTTTTGCTTATGAACATTATGATGTAGAACCTGATATTATATCCCTTGCAAAAGGACTCGGTGGAGGTGTTGCTATAGGAGCCATGCTTGCAAAAGACCATGTCGCAGCCTCTTTTCAACCTGGCTCACATGCATCAACATTTGGAGGGAATCCTCTTGCATGTGCTGCTGCCATAACAACCATAGAAACCCTTCTTGAAGACGGTTTTATTCTGGATAATTGCAGGCGCATGGGAAGATATTTAATGAAAAACCTTGAAAGACTTAAAAGAGACTTCTCATTCTTGATAGTCGATATAAGGGGATTAGGCCTTATGGTTGGCATGGAAATCACAACCCACGGAGATGCTATAGTTAACGCGTGTGCAGAAAGAGGGGTTCTTATAAATTGTATAGCAGGGAATGTGCTTCGTTTTACCCCCCCGCTCATAGTTACAGAGAAAGATATAAACCATCTCATTGATGTGTTAGAGGATGTTTTAGGGAGGATCCCATAGAACAGAAAATATCCAAAACCTTAAATAGAAAGTAAAGGAATATGTATGAGGAAAGACTTTCTTACCTTACTGGATTTAACAGCACAGGAACTCAACGATATTATCGACAGGGCATTTGAATACAAAGCCGGTAAAGCTGCTCCTGCCTGTCCTCTTTTAGGGAAAAGTATCGGGATTTACTTTGAGAAAGCATCAACACGAACAAGGATTTCTTTTCAAACCGGCATTTATGAGCTTGGTGCGCATGCGATTTATATTAATCCAAATGAGTTGCAGCTCGGGAGAGGAGAAACCATTGAAGATACCGCACGGGTACTTTCACGATATTTACACGGTTTTGTCATGAGGACTTTTGCTCACGAGAAGCTTGAAAGCTTTGCTCATAATGCAACCATTCCGGTAATCAATGGTCTTACAGATTTACATCACCCGTGTCAGGCGCTTGCAGACCTCATGACAATAAAAGAAAAAAAAGGCCGATTAAAAGACATTCATATTGTTTATGTAGGTGATGGCAATAACGTTGCTAATTCTCTTATTGAAGCGGCAGTGCTAACAGGAATAAACCTTGTTCTCGCGTGTCCCAGAGGATATGAAGCCGACGATAACGTTTACAAAAATGCCCTTTCAGGAGGGGCTAACGTTACTATTGTAGCTGACCCTGTAAAAGCTATGAAAGGAGCAGATGTTGTATATACTGATGTCTGGATAAGCATGGGTCAGGACGAGGGAGCGGAGAAAAAGAAAAAGGCATTCAAGTCGTATCAGTTAAATAAAAAACTTCTTTCTCATGCAAAGACTGACGCAATTATTATGCACTGCCTCCCTGCTCACAGAGGTGAGGAAATCACTGATGAAATCATTGATTCCGCCTGTAGTGTTGTTTTAGACCAAGCTGAAAACCGACTCCATACACAAAAGGCACTGCTTGAGGTCATTATAAAATAGCCCATGAGTACTCCGGCAGAAATTCAGGACTAACCCTGATGAGTTTATGAGAAATCATTTATTTAAGGAGTGGTTATTTTAACTTGACATTTATTGACTACTTTGGTAGTTAATAAATGTATGAAACCTGCCATTTCAAAGCTCACGCAACTTGGATTGTCAGAGTATGAAGCAAAGGCATATACAGCCCTTTTAAAAGAAAACCCTTTAACTGCTTACGAAATAGCGAAAATATCAGGGGTTCCAAGTTCAAAGGTCTACGAGGTTATAAAAAAACTTGAGACAAGGCACATGGTTCAGTCTATTCATGGTGAGCGGTCCAGAATGTATATTCCTATTTCACCCGATGAATTTGTCGAGAATTTCAGAGCAGCAGTAGAGGACAGTCTTCAAGCCGTTAAAAGAGAATTAAAGAGTTTTAAATCGGGATTAGATACCACTTATACATGGCACATTAAAGATTATGAAAACTTAATTCTGAAAGCAAAAAGAATGCTTGATACCAGCCAGCAGACAATTCTTTTGTCCATATGGCCGGCGGAAATTACAGTGTTGTCAAAATCCGTCAGCAATGCAGAAGGCCGCGGTGTAAAAATTGCAATTGTGCACTACGGAGCAACAAACATAAAATTTGGACAGATTTATAGACACCCTGTAGAAGATACAATCTTTTTCCAGAGAGGAGCCAGGGGATTTACCCTTGTTGCTGATTCAAAAGAGGTTCTTGCGGGCAAGATTAAGGATAATGAAACCGAAGCAATCTGGAGTATGAACGAAAGCTTTGTTCTTATGGCAGAGGATTACATAAAACATGATATATATGTCATGAAGATAGTGGAGCGTTTTGATCCTTTGCTTCGGAAAAAGTTTGGCTTAAGGTATGAAAACCTCCGCCATGTTTATAAGGATGAAGAGATATCCTGACTAATTATTTATAGTATAATACCTCCTATGGGATTCTGGCGTGATATAAAACAGGACTTTCGTGCTGTGTTTGAGAGAGACCCTGCTGCACGGAATGGGCTTGAAATTATCCTTGCATATCCCGGGTTTCATGCTATTTTTTTACACAGGATTAATCATGTACTCTGGAACATGAGAATCCCTATAATACCTCGTCTCTTATCACACGTTGGGAGATTTCTGACGGGGATAGAAGTGCACCCTGCTGCAAAAATTGGTCCTGGTCTTTTTATAGACCATGGTATGGGTGTTGTTATCGGTGAAACAGCAGAGATAGGCAAGAGCGTCACACTGTATCAAGGTGTCACGCTTGGAGGTACCGGTAAAGAAAAAGGGAAGAGACATCCAACGCTGGGTGATAATGTTGTCGTGGGGACCGGCACAAAAATACTGGGGCCGATAACTATCGGGAACAATGTTAAGATTGGTGCTAATTCTGTTGTATTAAAGCCAATCCCTGACAATTCTACAGTTGTTGGCGTGCCCGGCAGGATAACCAAGAAAAAGATCATCAGAATGACCACGGAAGAAGGTTTGATAGAGGTTACAGATTATTTTCCTGACCCAATTGCGGAAAGACTTGAAGATGTAGAGTCTCGTATGCATGAATTTGCAAAGAGGATTAATGCGATCGAAAAACATGAAGAAAGAGGCGGCACAATGAGGATTTATAACACCTTGACCAGAAAGAAAGAAGAATTCAGTCCCATTGTCCCGGGAAAGGTCAGTATGTATGTATGTGGTATAACAGCATATGACGTCAGTCACCTTGGGCACGCACGAAGTGCCATTGTTTTTGATGTTATAAAACAGTATCTCAGATACAGGGGGTTTAAGGTAAATCACGTGAGGAATATTACCGATGTAGACGACAAAATAATTGCAAAAGCAGCACAGGAAAATGTGTCTACTGCTGAAATTGCAAAAAGATACACAGAGGAATATTACGAAGATATGGAAAGGCTTGGCGTGAGCAGGGTGGATAGTGAGCCAAAAGCAACAGAACATATAAACGAGATGATAGAGATTATAAAAAAGCTCATTGATAAAGGGTACGCATATGAGGTTGATGGCAACGTATTTTTTGCGGTCAACACGTTTCCTGACTACGGTAAGCTTTCAAACAGGAATCTCGAGGAAATGATGGCTGGAGCGAGGGTGGATATAGATGAGAGAAAAAAGAATCCACTTGATTTTGCCCTCTGGAAGGCTTCCAGGGAAGGTGAGCCTTCATGGGAAACACCGTGGGGTTCTGGAAGACCGGGCTGGCATATAGAGTGCAGCGCCATGTCAATGAAATACCTTGATAAAAGTTTTGATATCCATGGAGGGGGGGCTGACCTCATTTTTCCGCATCATGAAAACGAGGTAGCACAGAGTGAAGCCCTCACGGGCAAATCCTTTGTAAAATACTGGATGCATAATGGTTTTATAACTGTTGATAAAGAAAAGATGTCTAAATCTCTCGGTAATTTTTTTACTGTGAGGGAGATTTTAGCGAAATACGACCCTGAAGTTGTGCGGTATTTTCTTGTTTCAACGCATTACAGAAGTCCCATAGAGTTTTCCGATGCACAGTTAAATGAGGCAGAAATATCAATTGATAGATATTATTCAACAATTGTAAGGATTAATGACTTCATCCAGACAGCCCGAAGTACAGGAGATACTGCTGCAGTGAATGACTTTGATAACCTCCTCTCTTCTTCAAAGGGAAGGTTTGAAGATGCAATGAATGATGATTTCAATACCGCTCTTGCGCTGGGGCATATTTTTGAGCTTATACGAGAGGTCAACAGATTCCTTGATGCCAGACCTTCGGGACAGAAAGCACAAGAACTTGCAATACGAACAAAAGATACTCTTTCACATCTTGGGGGGGTTCTTAATATTTTTCAGAGGACACCGGAGGAGTGGTATAAGGTCCTGATGAAAGTGAAGAATATCGGGCTTTCTGAACAAAATATACTCCATAAAATATCTGAAAGAAAAGAAGCACGGCAGAGGAAAGACTGGAATCTGGCAGATGAAATACGAAAAGAGCTTGATGAAAAAGGGATTATTCTTGAGGACACTAAAGACGGGACAACATGGAAAGTAAGGCCTGGATGATGGCAATATAAATCCAAATGTCAAAGTTCAAATATCAATTGAAATCCAAAATTACAATATGACCTTTACAAATCTCACATAAATTCCAGATTCCAATAACGAAATTATAAACGCTTGGCCTATGGCTCGTAGAGGAATTGGGATGTGGTGATGTGTGATTTAGTTGTTATGTGGTGCGTGTAATTTGGGTTGTGAGATTTAGTATTCAACTATGCGTCCGGATTGGGATAAATATTTTATTGAGGTTGCAAAGGTTATCTCGTCAAGATCAACCTGCATGCGGAGGAAGTACGGGGCTGTAATCGTCAAAGATAACGTTATCATTAGTACCGGCTATAACGGTGCACCCCGGGGTGTGGAAAACTGCATTGACCTGCAGAGATGCAAAAGAAAGGAGCTTAACATCCCGTCAGGTGAACGGTACGAGCTCTGCGAGGCTGTTCATGCTGAACAGAATGCAATCATAAATGGCAGCCCTGAGAGGATGAAAGACGCGGTAATCTATATCGCAGGATTTGAAGAAAATGGAAATGTTGCAGACGGGACACCGTGTAAACTGTGTAACCGTATGATGAGAAATGCACAAATTAAAACAATTGTTTATTTAAAAAATAACGGAAGTATTGTAAAATCTGATGGTTTTTAAATCGAACGTCTCCAAACAGTTCGTGTATCACATCTAGTCCAAAAACCCAGAGGTGAAGTGCCGAAATAATGTTTATCCCCCGATCACACATAACCATTTCATATTCAACACGTTCAATCAATTATCAAAACCCAGTACGTTGAAAGTGGATCGCACTGACGTACTGCAATAATGTTTGGACATGTAGGAATTGAGATTTTTTTATTATAATTTCATCGTATCATGGCACTCGATATACATATTCATAAGGGCAAGAAAACTAAACCTGCTGTAATTCTTATTCATGGCCTTGGCATGGACAAAAACATTTGGCTTAATCCCCTCTCTACAAAAATCTTTGCAAAAAATATTCCTTTAAAAGTATTTGCGACAACGAAACCTAAACCACGTGTGTCTCTGAAAGGCACAAAGATTACCTTAGGCGAATATCCTGAAGATATAAGACATGTATGGAAAAGTTTAGAGGTTGAAGGTTTTAATCTTGTGTGCTGGAGCCAGAAAAGACCCGTAGGTCCAATCATTACAGCAGTGGACGAACTTGCATATATAATAAGGGAGACAGAATTGTTATTCCCGAAGACACCGATAGCCCTCGTTGGTCACAGCCGGGGAGGTCTTATAGCACGGAAATTTATGGAAAGAAAGAACCCTGTTATAAAAGCACTTATAACGATTTCAACCCCTCACGCAGGCAGTTCAATAGCCACGTTAGGTAAATATCTTAAACCTTTCTCTCATTTATTGAAAAGTATTTTGCCCGAAAATACACATACTGTAATTTCTGAGTCTATTAAAAATGTGTATAACCTGCTCGAAGGAAAAGCCTTACAGGAGCTCCTTCCTGGTGAAGCTTTTTTGAAAAATTTAAGAGATTCATATCAAAAAGATGTACGTTATGTATCACTCGGAGGTACATGTCCAAGACTCTTTACAATTTATGTATGGAGAAAAAAGGGCAAAAAGATATACCCAGGACCATTACTTTCAATTCCTGATTCACTGTTTAAAGTTTTTCCGAATTTCCTTATTGCTGATGAAATAGCTCCTGGCAAAGGGGATGGACTTGTTTCTGCAAAAAGTTCTGTTTTGCCCTGGGCATCGAGACATTATAATTTACCTGTAAATCATCTCTCTATTTTGTGGAATAAAGCGGCAATAGATAGTATCATGAACATGCTCGGTTTGGTATGAATGCCTTACTCAGATTATCAACTATCTATATCATAGGATTAGGTCAACGCGACGTCGGAATCGAGTTTCGGCACGAGTCGTATCGATTTGCTGCAGGAAGCTCTCATAGTCCAGAAGTCGTGGCGCATTCAGTTTTTGTGCGCCGTTATGTTCCCATTTCCCAACTACTGAGGTATTTTTTCTGCTCAGTAGAGAGCTTATCTACTTTTATCCCCATTGATGAAAGCTTCAGAGCCGCGATTTCCCTGTCAATTTTTTGGGGAACACCATAGACGATCTTGTTCAGTGATTTCCCCTTGCGGACGAGATGCTCTGCTGAAAGTGCCTGGTTCGCAAAACTCATATCCATGACCACGGACGGGTGTCCTTCTGCTGCTGCAAGATTTACGAGACGACCCTCGGCGAGCACATATATGTTCCTCCCATTTTTCAGGGTAAATTCCTGGATAAATTCTCTTATTTTTCTTGTCCTTTTCGCCATCTTTTTGAGTTCCTTGAGCGCTATCTCAACATTGAAATGGCCTGAGTTGCAAATAATTGCTCCATCTTTCATCCGGGTAAAATGGGATCTTTCAATCACATTAATATCTCCCGTTACCGTTACGAATATGTCTCCGACTTCGGCAGCCTGTTTCATTGACATAACTCTATAACCGTCCATGGTAGCCTCTAATGCTCTTAAGGGATTGACCTCTGTTACAATAACATTGGCACCCATTCCTTTCGCCCTCATTGCTACGCCTTTGCCGCACCAGCCATAACCGGCAACCACAAATACATTCCCTGCATAGAGTCTGTTTGTAGCCCTGAGAATCCCATCAATAGTACTTTGGCCTGTACCGTAACGATTATCAAAAAGATATTTTGTATAGGCGTCATTCACTGAGATGATGGGGTATTTTAAAACCCCTTTGTCTGCCATTGCCCTGAGCCTTATAACACCTGTCGTTGTTTCCTCGGTGCCGCCTATTATGTTTTTGATCAGACTTTTTTCCTTTGTATGTATTGTACTAACAAGATCTGCCCCGTCGTCCATTGTTATATGCGGTTTCAAGGCAAGCACAGACCTGATATGTTTGTAGTATGTCTTGTTGTCTTCTCCTTTTATAGCAAATACCGGTATTTTGAGATGTTTGGCAAGTGACGCAGAAACGTCATCCTGTGTGCTTAAAGGATTTGATGCGCAAAGCGTAACATGTGCACCACCTGCTTTGAGTGTTTCCATAAGAACAGCTGTTTCCGTTGTTACATGAAGGCATGCTGCAAGCCGGATACCTTTTAATGGTTTTGTTCTCTGAAATCTTGCCTTTATCAACTTTAAAACGGGCATGTCCTTTGCAGCCCATTCTATTCTTCGTTTCCCATTTTCAGCCAATCTGATATCTTTAATGTCATATTTCACGATGAGTCTCTTCTCCTTTCATTTTTAGAATAACGAAATGTATTGTCCCTCCCATTCTCTTTTGCCCATTCTTCAAAAAAAAAGAGTGGAGAAAAATTTCTTCCTCTTTCCTAAAGGTGAGAGATAAAGAAATGATAGTATTTCATTTTCCTTTATGCTGACTCTTTCGCATAAAGGTACTTTTTATACCTTTGCAGCTTTTTTTAGTATTTCTGCCATGTCAGTCTTTTCCCACGTGAAGTCAGGATCGTTTCTGCCGAAATGCCCGTAAGCAGCAGTCTTCTTGAATATGGGTCTTTTTAATTTCAGATGTTTGATTATCGCCGCGGGGGTGAAATTAAAATTCTTTTTTATAAGTGTCTGAATTTCGCTATCAGGTATTTTGCCCGTTTTATAAGTATTTATGAGTATAGAGACTGGTTCTGAAACGCCAATTGCGTAAGCAATTTGGATTTCTACTTGATCAGCGATCCCTGCAGCAACAATATTCTTTGCCACATATCTGGCCATGTAAGATGCTGACCTGTCAACTTTTGAAGGGTCTTTGCCCGAAAAACAGCCGCCGCCGTGACTTCCTACACCGCCATAACTGTCTACAATAATTTTTCTCCCTGTTAATCCTGTATCGCCCTGTGGGCCTCCAATCACAAACCGTCCGGTAGGATTTATATGATAGGTGATATTTTCTTCATCGAGGAGTTTCTTTGGAACCACAGGTTTTATGATTTTCTCTATGAGGTCTTCCTTCATTTCTTTCAGCGTTATATCCGGACTGTGCTGTGAAGAGATGACTATCGTATCAACCCTGTGAGGTCGACCGTCCTTATATTCTATCGTAACCTGGGTTTTGCCGTCAGGCCTTAAATATCCGAGGATGTCTTTTTTTCTGACCTCGGATAATCTCATAGCGAGTTTATGGGCGAGCATTATTGGCATGGGCATAAGTTCCGGCGTCTCATCACAGGCGTATCCGAACATGAGTCCCTGATCTCCTGCACCACCGGTGTCGACTCCCAGGGCAATATCTGATGACTGTTCATGTATAGAGGTAATGACCGCACAGGTTTCATAGTCGAAACCGTATTTTGCCCTTGTGTAGCCGATATCTCTAATGGTTTCCCTTATAATTGCAGGGATATCAGCATAACAGGTGGTTGTAATCTCCCCTGCAACAAAGGCGAGACCTGTGGTAAGCAATGTTTCACACGCGACTCGTGCATTTTTGTCTTCAGAAATAATTCTATCAAGAATTGCGTCAGAAATCTGATCAGCTATTTTATCGGGATGTCCCTCGGTTACAGATTCTGATGTAAAAAAATAGTTTCTTTTTTTCATGTGGTGCCTCCTAAGGAAATGTCTTTTATTTAAATATTTTTATGCCTTAATTGTCAAGATGGATGGATGGATATTCGTTGTGCAAAAAAATAAATCGCATAGTTTAATAAGATAGCAGTTCTGAAATTTATGAAAATGCCACTTCATTGACAACGTTATGCAACTATAGGGTATATTAAAATGCTTACCATGATTTAAGAAAGCTAAACTTGTGGAAATAGATACCGGGTTCTCGAGGATTTAGGAGTTACGGTGATAAATTAAAAATTAAAAAGACAAAATTCAAAATTGTGGAGAGACAAAGATTGCCTTTTTTAAAATATCTTGATTTTGCATTGTGCACGTGAAACCTTGCTTGGTGATTGAAACCTCGAACTCTTGAGTTCTATTTGTAAGTACCAAGCTCGGATAAAAACCCTTAATATATCTAATTAATAAAAAAACAAAAGCTCATGTTGGATTTTATAAAAGTAAAAGGCGCACGGGTACATAATCTTAAAAATATAGATGTAAAAATCCCGAGAGACAGGTTGGTAGTGATCACAGGGCCCTCAGGTTCAGGGAAGTCCTCCTTGGCTTTTGATACAATCTACGCTGAGGGTCAGAGGCGCTATGTAGAAAGCCTCTCTGCATATGCAAGCCAGTTTCTCAAACAGATGCAAAAGCCTGACGTAGATTTTATTGAGGGCCTTTCTCCTTCTATTGCCATTCAGCAAAAGACAACAACAAAAACTCCACGATCGACGCTTGGTACAATTACCGAAATCTACGACTATCTAAGGGTTGTGTATGCACGAATCGGACAAATGAACTGTTATAAATGCGGAAATCCGGTAACCGCGCAAGGCATACAACAGATTATCAACTCAATAGTTAGCCTCCCTGCGGGGACTCGCCTTCAGATTCTTTCTCCAATTGTAATTGGCAGAAAGGGAGAATATAAAAAAGAGCTTCACGAGATAAGGATGAAAGGTTTTATCAGAGTCCGAATAGACGGCGAGATGTTTGACCTTACAAGAGATATAAAGCTGAATAAGTACAAACGACATAACATAGATATTGTCATAGACAGGTTGGTCATCAAGCCTGGCATTGAGAGACGGATATCCGAGGCAATTGAACTCGCTATGAGTTTTGCGGATTTGGTTATTATCAGTATTATCGGAGAACAGAAAGACCTTCTTTTCAGCAGTAAATTTTCATGTTCAAAATGCGGGATCAGTTACCCTGAGATTAGCCCGAAATTTTTTTCCTTTAACAGTCCATATGGTGCCTGCCCAAGATGTAATGGGCTAGGATATAAAGATGCTGGAGAGGAAGAAGAGAGTCTGTGGAATCTTAAACCTTGTTCACTCTGTGGCGGTCTCAGGCTCAGAAAAGAAGCGCTCGGAATCAGAATTGGCGAGTTAAATATAGCGGAGTTGTCAAATCTGCCGATTCAAAAAGCCATTGAATTTTTTAGAAACATCAAACTTACGAAAAGGGAACACACTATAGTTTCTAAGGTTTCAAAAGAGATTAAAGAGAGATTAATTTTTCTGGATAAAATAGGAGTTGGATATCTTACTCTCAGTAGACCCGCTTTTTCTCTCTCAGGAGGAGAAGCACAAAGGGTAAGACTTGCAACTCAAATCGGTTCTTCGCTTACAGGCGTTCTGTATATCCTGGATGAACCAAGTATAGGACTTCACCCCTATGATTGTGGCAAACTTTTAGAAAGTTTGTGCAGGCTCAGGGACACGGGAAATACAGTAATAGTAGTCGAACATGATGAAGATACTATAAGAAAAGCTGACCATATAATAGATATGGGTCCCGGCGCAGGGATACACGGAGGTCATGTGGTAGCAGAGGGGAATTTGAACAGTATCATTAAAAACGAATTTTCTCCTACCGGCTCTTATCTCAGCGGTTCCACAACAATACCAATACCTGAAAAAAGGAGAAAACCTAAAGATGAAATCTCCATAATAGGGGCACAGGCATTTAATCTTAAAAATATAGACGTTAAAATACCATTGGGAGTCTTTACATGTGTAACAGGGGTTTCAGGTTCAGGTAAAAGCACATTAATTTTCGAAATATTATATAAATCTCTTCTGAGAAAACTTTATCCTCTCAGGAAGAAATCCGTGTCAATGTTATATAAGTCCAGTCTCACCTCTCGTGCAATGATTCCTGAATTCCGAGAAGGATATCCACTACAGCATAAAGCGGGAAGCCATAAAGAAATAAAAGGATTTGAAAAGATTGAACACATTATTGATATAGACCAGTCTCCATTGGGGAAAACACCGCGCTCAAATCCTGCAACCTATACGGGCATTTTTGCCTTTATCAGAAACTTTTTTTCACAGGTCCCTGACTCAAGGGTAAGAGGATACAGACCGGGCAGATTTAGTTTCAACGTCCCTGGAGGAAGATGTGAATCCTGTAAGGGGGATGGACTTATTAAGGTTGCAATGCATTTTCTTCCTGATATGTATGTTCCTTGTGAAACATGTAAAGGGGAAAGGTACAATGCAGGAACCCTTAACATAAAATACAAGGGTCAGAATATTGCAGACGTTCTTAAAATGACAGTTTCACAGGCCCTTGAGTTTTTCAGCGCTATTCCCCCTCTAAAACATAAACTCACTGCACTTGATAACGTTGGTCTTGGCTATATACAGTTAGGGCAGGCGTCAACGACTTTATCTGGAGGGGAGGCGCAGAGGGTAAAGCTTGCGCGAGAACTGAGCAAAAAAACATCAGGCAAGACACTCTATATATTGGATGAGCCTACGACAGGACTTCATTTTATTGAGATTCAAAAACTCCTTGATGTGCTTCATGGGCTTGTAGAGGCAGGTAATAGTGTCGTTGTTATCGAGCATAACCCAGAGGTTATAAAAGCTGCTGACCATATTATTGATTTAGGGCCGGGAGGTGGAGAAGAAGGGGGAACTGTTGTTGCAACAGGAACACCTGAAGAAGTTGCATTAAACCCCAATTCCCATACAGGTGCTTTTCTCAGAAAAAAACTCTTTATAAAAGAGGCAGTAGCATGAAAAATTCCAAAACCCACATTCCACTTTACAAAAAAATTTTCCCTCTCAATACTGAATTATTTTTAATCTGTGCTCTGTTCTCTGTGTTCTGTCTTATGTTTATAGTATCTGGCTGTACCGAGAAGAACCGAATGTACCGTGAAAGCCGAATTTTGATGGATACATTTTGTTCAATAACCGTGGTGGGCTCATCAAAAGAGAAGGCGAAAGAGGCCATAGAGGCGGGGTTTACCGAGATAGAAAAACTTGAACAGCTTATCAATTATTTTTCACCTGAAAGCGAAGTTACAGCGATCAACAGAGCATCCGGGAGTAATCCGGTAAAGGTGAGTCAGGAAACATTAGAGCTCATTAGGAAGGCTGTCGAGATTGCACGTTATACGAATGGAGCATTTGACCCTACGATAGGCCCCCTTATGAGGCTCTGGGGTTTTTCGCAAGAAACAATTAATCCGTTTATTCCTCCTCAAGATGAAATAAAAAACGCTGTACGGCTTATTGATTACAAAAAAATAAGGATCAACGAATCAGCTTCGGAGATATTTTTAGAAGAGAAGGACATGGAGCTTGATCTTGGAGGAATTGCCAAAGGCTATGCTGCTGATAAGGCACTTGAGTCTATAAAAGCTCAAGGCATAAGTGCAGCACTCGTAGCAGTTGGCGGGGATATAAAAACCTTCGGGATAAAACCTGACAATCGTCCCTGGAAAATTGGTATTCAGAATCCGAGGGTAGAGATTAATGAACATCAAAAAGCAGGAGAAGATATTTTTTTGAGCCTTTACCTGAGGGACAAGGCCATATCCACTTCAGGAGATTACCAGAGATTTTTCGTTGTTAAGGGAAAGCGCTTCCATCATATCCTTGACCCCGGCACAGGTCTTCCTGCTTCAACGGTTATAAGTGTCTCCGTTATTTCCCCTAAGGGTTATATTGCTGATGGTCTTTCCACTGCAGTGTTTGTTCTCGGCTCCGTGAAAGGGATGGAACTCCTTGAGTCAATGGATTTAGATGGCATAATAGTCGATGCAAAAGAGGAAATATTGGTTACGGAGAAACTGAAGGGGAAAATCACTATTGAAAAAACTCTTTAAAGATATAAAACCATCCAGTATCTTCGGCATGGCTACATTACTGGATAAGCTCCTCTTTTTATTATTAACTATCTTTGCCGTACTAAGCTTTTTCTTTGTCGGGGAGCTGTTTCCTTCAGGTACCCTTGTGACAATCAACATTAATAATAAGGCTGTTTATAAGCTCCCGTTAAATAAAGACCGGGTTGTAAAGGTATCCGGACCTCTTGGAGATAGTTTCGTAGAGATAAAAAACGGGAAGGCCCGCATGAGGAGTTCTCCGTGTCCTCAACAAATCTGTGTTCGTCAGGGATGGATAAACAGAGGGGCGATAGCATGTCTCCCGAACAAGGTACTTGTAGCGGTCAGCGGATATGAACAACACGTTCACGGATCAGGATATGATGCTGTTACACAATGAACAAAGGCCAAAGAGAACATAAAGAACAGAATATATGCCGGGAAAGATGAGACATAATAATTTTTTTATTCATAGAGGAGCGTGTATCATGGGACAGCTAACGTTTTATGCATGACTCAACGAAAGAGATACCCTTTAAAGTTAATGAGCAAAAAAATTCTAAAAATTTTCACATAGCGCTTTTGGCCGCATATGCAATAGGCCTTCACAGTATTGAGAAGTTAATCCCTACACCAGTTCCATGGTTCAGGTTTGGTTTTGTCAATATTATAACGCTTACGACCCTGCTCGTTTACGGTTTAAAGGCGGGTATGACCGTTACCCTCATTCGGATTTTAGTTACGAGTCTCTTCGCAGGAACTTTTCTTGGACCTGCTTTTGTCCTGAGTCTCGGAGGAGGTATATCAAGCACATTGGTAATGTGGTCAGCCCAATCGTTATTCGGAAAACTTTTCAGCCCTATAGGTCTGAGCCTGTTAGGGGCGCTGACACACAATATTGCCCAGCTTTTTCTGGCATATCTGTTTTTTATAAGGAGGGTTGAGGCAATAATTGTTATAAGTCCGATAATTATTCTTCTTGGCATAATAACCGGCACATTCAACGGCATTGTCACAGGTTTAGTAGTTAAAAAGATCAAAGAAACAAAAGAAGCTCAAAAAACAAATGATTAAGAAAAAGAATATGAGAGTTCCCCTATCATAAGTCAGGATAGAATTACAATGACCAAATCCCATCCCGAATAGTCGGGACCAATTACCAAATATAATTGTTAATCTGAAAACTAAACGCCAAAATGGTTTTAAAAGGTTAAGGTTAGGAGGTGCGTATCGTTTAGCGTCTGAC
>DAOVVO010000016.1 GCA_030637135.1 Nitrospirota bacterium | reverse complement strand
TTAAGTTGAAGGTTTAAGTTAAGAACCCATAAGATTCTAATAAGCGGTGATGTTAATCGGTAACGAAGCCCGCCCCGTACCGATACTGGTACAGGGCCCGTATCGTGAGGCGTCTAACGGTAACGTCAAAATATGAAAGAACACATAAGAAGTACATGGTTAATTGTAATATAATCGAATTAGTTGACATCTAAGACAAAGCTGGCAGACAATTATATAATCTATCAAAAGCTTGGTCAAAGTTTAAAAGACAAATTACGTAACCGCTAAACGATACGGCCATCGTAACCGAAACCGTTTAACAATTATTATGACGTTTCAACTTTTTTATGAAAAAACCTGTTTAATTAGAATTAAATACGAGGCATGAAAGGTAAGATATGAAAGCACTTGTTGCAATGAGCGGCGGAGTTGACTCATCCGTAGCTGCCTATCTTCTAAAAAAACAGGGTTATGACGTAACAGGTTTGAGTTTTGAGCTGTGGGATGAGAGAAATACAAAAAATCCAACTGTATGCTGTTCTGTTGAAACTATTGATATTGCAAAAGAAGTTGCGAGAAAGCTCAGCATAGAACATTACACCGTAGACGTCAGAGATGATTTTTATCGTTATATTATTGAAGACTTCTGTACTTCCTACATGTCAGGGGTAACCCCAAATCCATGCATTCTCTGTAATAAATTCATTAAATTTAAATACTTACTCACAAAAGCACGGGAAATCGGTGCTGATGTAATAGCAACAGGTCATTATGCAAAGACTGCAAAACCTCTCGGAACAGGACAGGAACGTCAGAGCACTGAGCACAGAGCACAGAGTGTAGAAAAAGATAGATTTTTATTAAAAAAAGGGGCTGATTCGAAAAAAGACCAATCATATGTTCTTTACATGATGACTCAGGAAGAACTTTCAAGAACGGTGTTCCCACTCGGGGAATTAAAAAAAGATGAGACAAGGAGGATTGCTCATGAACTCGGGCTTGCCAGTGCAATCAGACCTGAAAGTCAGGAAATATGTTTTATTGGTAATGGGAATTATGTTGATTTTATAAGAGATTTTACACCTGAGGCACTAAAACCAGGTCCCATTGTTACGACGGAGGGGGAAATTATTGGTGAGCACAAAGGCGTCGCCTTGTATACTATCGGACAAAGGAAAAGACTGGGAATACCGAGCTTAAGCCCCTTTTATGTCTGCGGTATTAATAGGCAAAACAATACGGTCACAGTAGGTACACGAGAAGATGCTGCACAAAAAACATTTAAGGTCAAGGATTTAAACTGGATTTCCCTTGAGTCACTTTCAAAACCGCTGAAGGCAACAGTTAAAATACGTTCGACGATGAGAGATGAGCCTGCAACAATAATTCCTTTTAAAAATCATAGAGTTATAGTTGAATTGAGGAGTTCTCAGTGGGCACCTGCTCCTGGACAGAGTGCGGTTTTTTATGATGGTGATTTAGTCATTGGCGGAGGAATAATTGAATAAAATCAGATATACAAGGGCATAAAACTTAAATTTTATCTTGAATTTTTGGATTTTCAGTGTATACTTACATTGATTATGCCGAAATGTAGAATTGGATGCAGCGGTTTTTTATATGAGTCATGGAGAGGCACCTTTTATCCTGAAGACCTTCCACCAAAAGGGTGGCTTTCTTTTTATGTCAAGCATTTTAATACAGTTGAGCTCAATGTAACATTTTACAGGCTCTTAAAAAAAGAGGCATTTGAAAGATGGTTCACCGAAACCCCTCAAAATTTTTGTTTTAGTCTTAAAGGAAGTCGCCTTATCACCCATATAAAAAAATTCAAGGATGTAGAACTGCCACTTTTAACGTTTTTCAATACTACTTCGCCCCTCCTTGAAAAATTTGAAATTGTTCTCTGGCAGTTACCGCCGAATTTCCGGGTTAACCTGAAAGTGTTAAGTGATTTTATCCAGATGATTCACCCTTATCATGTGCGTCATGTCTTTGAATTCAGACACAAGAGCTGGATTAACAAAAAGGTATTTAAACTCCTGGAAGATTCAAACATGGCAGTTTGCATGGCTGATTGGCCAGAATTTAACAATGAAATGCCTTTAACAGCAGATTTTGTATATATTCGCAGGCACGGCGAAATTGGAAATTACGCAACAAATTATACGCCCGAGCAACTTAAAAAAGACGCAAAGAAAATAAAGGAATATCTCAAACAGGACAAGGATGTGTATATATATTTTAACAATGATAATCTGGGTTATGCTCCTAAAAATGCTCAAGAACTCAGCGATATACTTAAAAAGACCCTCCCAACAAATCTCAAAAGAGCACTTACCGAGATTAAGGAAGAAAGGCCCAAAAAGGCAAAACCCGCAAAACTAAAACCAAAGAAGAAGAAGGTCTCCAAGAAAATTATTAAAAAACCTAAAAAGAAAAAGCCAGTCAAGAAGTTAAAACCTGCAAAAAAGGCAAAAACAAAAATTACTTCCGGGAAAAGAAAGACCAGAAAGATTTCCAAAAAACCACTAAAAAAGCCACTTCGAAAAAAGCGCATTACGGGAAAGGTCAAAAAGAAACCCTCAAAAAAAATAACCAGGAAAAAAACAGCTCAAAAGCATGCCACTAAAAAATCCGTTAAAAAATACAGGCCTTCAAAGAAAAAAAGACGTTAAGGTGCCACTACTACTCTTTAAATTAAATTGTTTTTTTTAACACGTAGGAACACGATGGGGAATGGCTTTCAGTGCATGTGATGATAAATAGCAATTATTGCTAAAAGTTAAGATATATTATATTATTTTTAATTATAATGCTCTAAACATTTCTTTTCTAACTCAAAGATTTAGTCACGTATAATCCTCAAAGTGAGTACAAACATTTTATGTGATTTAAAAGCGTTATACATGATAAACAGTAAGGTAAGCACGGATGGGTAAAATCAAAATAGGGAAGGATAATAAAATCTGTTTTATCAGAATGAAAGGCAAACTTTTCGGAGATATTCCCATAAACCTTGAATTGCGGCTTTCTGTGGAAGATTCTCCCAACTCTGCGGGAGTGGGGCAATAGATGCAATCAGATGTTGCAAACTGGCGCTTGACAGAGGGCAAGGTGGCATTCTTTATTCACCTTCTGCATACTTCATGAAACATCCCCCGAAACAGTTCAATGACGATGAAGCATATAGGATGACGGAAGAATTTATTGCGGGAAACAGGAGCACTTAGGAGAAAATGCATACAGTTTCAAGAACCATGTACGACCATTTCTCACGGATCGCCACTGGATACAATGAACTCAGGACAACTGACTTGGAGCCAGTCCTCTTTATTAAGAATACATTAAAACATCTGAAACAAATAAAAGCCGCTGATATTGGATGCGGCGCAGGGCGATATGATTTATTATTTTTTAAGTATCTGAATAACCTCAATCTGACATGCATCGACATTAACCAATCAATGTTAAAGGAGACTATGAATTATCTCAAAAGCAATGGAATAACACATTTCAAGATAATGAAATCAGAGGGGAATGATATCCCATTAAAAAATGGCTCTCAGGATTGTATTTTCACGTTTAATGTGATTCATCATTTTAATTTTGTCAGGTTCATAGAGAATGCAGCTAGGGTTATAAAAAAGGCCGGCTATATTTTCATTTATACTCGTTTACGAAGTCAGAATGCAAGGAATATTTGGGGAAGGTATTTCCCCTTGTTCTTGGAAAAGGAGAAAAGGCTTTTTCAAAGGAATAAGATAGAAACAATCATAAACTCAACAGGCACGCTCACTATAGAATCCTTTAAAAAATTCAAATATAAGAGAAGCTCCTCGCTGAAACAACTTTTATATAGAGCTCTCAACAGGCACTACTCTACCTTTTCTCTTTACAGTAATGCAGAATTAGAAGATTCTGCAAGAAATTTCCAGAAAAACATCATGAGCACATTCAGCAATCCAGATAACGTTGAATGGTTTGATGAAAACATTTTATTTTTACTCAGGCATAAAAGGGTATAACGTCAAAATCAGCCCCCCTTCTTGCTTTCGCCTGCTGCCACGTCTTGCCCCTGCATCTTCCTGTCGGAAGACAGGAGCTGGGGCAGAGGCACGCAAGAAAGCAGGGGGGTTGGATTGATTTGTTATATTTCAGAGCTTTTATTTTACATCTTCCCTAAGGAACAAATCCAGAATATGTTAATTTATATTATTCAAGATCTCTTCGGTTTCGATATTTCAGATGAATAATCACAATATACATAAGGCATGGCTGCTTTTGAGAAAACAGGTGAAAAGCTTGCATGTCCCCTGGCTCGAACATATGGTGCGATCCTCTCAACATAGAGACCCTTTTCAAGTGCTCATTTCCTGTTTGTTGAGTCTGAGGACTCAGGATACAACAACCGGCAGTGCCTCGGAAAGACTATTTGAATTGGCTCCTATAGCAAAAACAATGTCTGGTCTCCCTGTTAAAAAGATTGAAAAGGCAATTTATCCGGTTGGTTTTTATAAAGTAAAGGCAAAGAGAATTAGGGATATAAGCAGGGTACTCGTAAAAGATTACAAATCAAAAGTCCCTGATGACCTCGATGAACTGCTCAAACTTAAAGGAGTTGGAAGAAAAACTGCGAACCTGGTCGTAACACTCGGCTACGCAAAGCCCGGCATATGCGTTGACACGCATGTACACAGAATAACGAACAGATGGGGTTATGTAAAAACAAAAAAACCCGAAGAGACAGAATTCGCGCTGAGAAAAAAACTACCCCACAAATACTGGTTTGAAATAAACGGCCTGCTCGTTGCCTTTGGTCAAGGCATGTGCAAACCTATTTCACCGTTCTGCAGTAAGTGTACTATCACTGGGTACTGCAACAAAAATGGAGTAAAAAAATACAGGTAGTTACTTCTCAGATTTTCTCCGGGGACTGTCCTCTTACGTCAGGAAAATACGGGGACAGTCCCTCTCTCGTAATCTGTATAAACGAAACCTTTTTAATTACTTTAGATGCTTGCTGACCAGTTTGGTCATCTCAAACATGGAAACTTTCGCTTTTCCCAATACCCCCTTTAAGTTAGCATCAGCGTTTATCATTCTCCTGTTAATTTTGTCCTGCAGTTTGTTCTTCTTGATATACACCCATAATTTCTTTACAACTTCAGTCCTCGGGATTGACTTGCTCCCAACTATTTTTGCCAGAGAATCACTGATCTTCATAGGCTTCATGAACGCAGGATTCGGCTTCCTTTTTTTCTTCACAGGCTTCTTGGCGGTCTTACGTGCAGCTTTTTTTGCAGACTTCTTTACTCCCTTCTTTTTTGCAGGCTTTTTCTTTGCCATGTGCTCCTCCTATAAAATGGGTTAATAATGTAGTCCCGATTAGTCGGGACGTATTTAAAAGATTGTCCAAAGATAACTAAAATATAATACGCTCTCTCTGTGTCTGAGAGTTTATCAAAAAATTTTTTTGATTTGCAATGAAAATTTTATCTCTCTGAATTATCTTTTTATTTCTCTGATACTATATACCACATTACAATTAGTATTACAACAAAATTCTTTAAGCACCTGTTTTATACTGTGGTCCTGATTTTAAACTGTTTTACTCTACAATGCTTCATAAGCTCTTTATAGGTATATGTATTGAGAACATCTTTTTCCCCGAGCCAGCCCCTTCTTGCAATACCCACGCCATACCTCATGAAATCAAATTGATAGGCCACATGGGTATCTGTTGAGATGGCAAGTTTAATTCCCAGCTCTTTTGCCCTCTTAATATACATATCACCTAAATCGAGCCTCAATGGATATGCATTTATTTCTATAGCAGTTCCCGTGCTTTTTGCAGTTGTTAAAATATCTTCCATATTAACCTCATAAGCCTCTCTCTCCCCTATAAGTCTTCCTGTTGGATGAGCAATTATTGTTACGTGGGGATTCTTCATAGCAGAGACAAGTCTTTTCGTAAGTTGAGCCCTTGATTGTCTAAAACCCGAATGAATGGAGGCAACAACTATATCTAATTTTTTCAGTACCTCATCCGGGTAGTCCATAGTCCCATCGCTCTTTATATCCATTTCAACACCTGAAAGAAGTCTCAATCCTCTTAAGCGTTTATTGAATGATAGTATCTTTTTATTCTGATCTAAAAGCTGCTCTTTACTCATACCTCTGGCTATTCCCAGACTTTTTGAGTGGTCAGTTACGGCGATATACTGGTAGCCCCTCTTTCGTGCTTCATCGATAATTTCCTCTATGCGGAGACTTCCATCACTGTCTTTTGAGTGCACATGAAGGTCTCCCCGTATTTCATCCAATTCAACAAGATCGGGCAGTCTTTTATAAACAGCTGCTTCAATTTCGCCAGTATCTTCTCTCAGTTCCGGAGGGACAAAATCAAGTTTAAGCGCCTTATATATATCGCTTTCTTTTCTGCCTCCTATCTTTCTCCCTGTTTTTATATTAAAGACACCGTATTCATTTATCTTAAGTCCTCTTTTGACTGCCATTTCCCTGAGCCGTATGTTATGCGCCTTACTCCCTGTAAAATACGCCAAAGCTGCTCCAAATGAACCCTCCTCAACAACCCTTAAGTCAACCTGAATACCCTCATGTGTAATAATGCTTGTTTTCGTAGGTCCCTTCATAAGAACTTCTTTAACCTGGGGAAGGCGTATAAAAACGTGCATTACGTATTCAGGGTCTTTCGATGAAGCAAGCACATCAATATCTTTTACAGTATCTTTCCATCGTCTGAGACTTCCGGCAAGACTAAGCTCTTTTACAGGCGCACCTTCTTTGAGCTTTCTTAATATATCCTCTGCAACAGGCAAAACATGGCCAATAGGACTCCGCTCTGTGCGCCTCTTTATCATGGCTATGCCTTTCAGTATGTTATCCTCAGTCTTTTTCTGTATGCCTGGAAGCCCTTTAAGTCCTCCTTTTTTTGCAAGCCTTTCAAGATCATCGATAGCTATGATTTTTATTTTCTCAAAAAGCATCTTCACCGTTTTTGGGCCAAGCCCGGGAACATGTAACATTTCTACTAAACCAGAGGGGACTTCTTTTTTAAGTTTTTCATAAAATACAAGATGTCCTGTTTTTATATACTCCTGAATTTTGTCAGCAAGGTCTTGTCCTATACCAGGAATTTTTTTGAGCTCTGCCTCATGTATCCCTGTAACGTCTTCTGCCAAACCCTCTATGTTCTGTGCTGCCCTTCTGTAAGCCCTTATTCTGAACGGGTTTTCCCCCCTAATCTCAAGGATGTCAGCTATACCGGTAAAAATATGTGCAATCTCCTGATTTTTCATACTTAAAGTATATCAAAAAATTGTCTTGTAAATGAATTTTGAGAACGCAAAGTCTCTTGGCTATCAGCAAGGCCGCAATGTGGCTGTTCGACGATGGTACCTGTATCTTGTTAATATTAAAAAATCTATCTGTTCGCACCCGTAGCTTCGGAAGAGTTTATAGAATTTACTGAACAGCATTTCAGAATGGAAGCCCTGTGAAAATCAAAGACTTTTTTGTACTCATTTTGCTATCTTGCAACAAAAATCACTACACCTTGAATTCTTCTATCCTTTTTGTTAAGGTTTATCAGAGAAGGAATCCAATTGAACAAAAAATTTTATAAAATTCAATATCCTGTCTGCGTCCCGTGTGCTTTACTCTGTATGCTATTATTATCTGCATGCGCCACTACACCAAGTGCTGAAGAGCTCAAAAAGGCCGAAGCTCAATACAAATTAGGAGTTTCTTATTTAAATAAAAATCAGTTGAAGGATGCATATATAAAATTTCAGGAAGCTATTCAATTAAACCCGCGGGACAAGCATTCCCTGAATGCCCTCGGATATATAAGCACAAGATTTCAAGAATACGATAAGGCTATTTCATATTACAAAAGTGCTATTTCAATAGATCCAGATTACTCAGAGGCAATGAACAATCTCGGTGTAACATTTCTGGAACTCGAAAAATGGGATGAAGCGGCAAAGTATTTTAAAATGGCGTTAAAAAATCCTTTATATTTTACTCCTGAAAAGGCACATTTAAATTTTGGATATGCATTGTACAAAAAGGGCGATTACCGGGAAGCTGAAAAAACCCTTAAAGAGTCCCTCATAAAATATCCAGAATCCTCTCGGCCTGCTTATATTCTGGGTCTCGTGTATATCAATCTCGGCAGAATTGAGGAAGCTATCGATGTGCTTAACAAAACAGTTGATTTAGTACCAGATTACATCGATGCCCACTGGGAACTTGCTAACGCTTATCTCAGGGTGGGGGATAACAAAAAAGCCCTTAAACATTTTCGGATGGTTGCAGAAAACGGCAACAACAGTGAAAAGAGCAAAAAGGCATTAGCATACATTGAACTTTTAAGAGACAACCCTGACTGAACTGCTTACACGCTTCAGAAACACATGCCTTTGTGAGGAATAAGAAAAAAATCTCTTCTGAAATGGCTGCAACAGAACGCACATGAAAACTTTCAGGTATCGACAAAAACAGGTTTATAAAAAGTATTCTCAATCAGGTGAAGCAGTCAAGGAGACAACAGTAGAGTCGCTTAATACAGAAATGAGGAATGCGGGAGACATAAAATGTGCTTTTATTTAATGGTACGAGCTTTGTAAACTCGGGCACCCCGGTAAAGGTTCAACGTTTGTTATACCTGATTTCTGCTAAAGGGAATAGAAAGAAAATTTCGCTCCAAAAAATTTTTCACATGGAACAAAGCTATTGACAAAAGCTAATTTATGCTGGTATCTTCCTGATATTATTCTTCACAGACGTTTTTCCAATGCTTAAAATAGAGGGAAAGGAGAGTTGTCATGACAAAAGCGGATCTCACTGATGCGGTAGCAAGCAATGCTAAAATATCAAAGGCTACCGCCGGAAAAGCAATTGATACTTGTGTCAGGCACATCATCAAAGCCCTGAAAAAGGGTGACAAGGTAACTCTCGTAGGTTTTGGCACTTTTTCCATCAGTAAAAGAAAAGCAAGAAAGGGACGTAATCCAAAGACAGGTGCAGAGATTAAGATCCCGGCTACAAAAGTACCAAAGTTTACAGCTGGCAAGGCACTTAAATCTGCGGTGAAATAATACTGAATAAAATCATAAAAAGGGAAGGTTATTCCTTCTCTTCGATACGTCAATTAATGCTTTTTATGCATTTAACTAAATAAAGTCCTTGACCGTCTCTGTGTTACGAGAATTCTAACTTCACCCGCTGAATACGATCTGCGTACCCCGTCTTTGAATTAATATCTATCACAACAGCCGAAAGCACAGATATGCCTTTCGCTGTATCAAAGCGAACGGGTATAGAAGTAAGAAATTTCATAATTATTTGTTCTTTTTTTATTCCAATGACCGAATTTACTGGCCCGGTCATACCAACATCTGTTATATATGCGGTGCCCTTTGGCAGGATTGTCTCATCCGCGGTTTGTACATGAGTATGAGTACCTATAACAGCACTCACTTTTCCGTCAAGAAACCATCCAAACGCTAATTTTTCTGAAGTTGCCTCGCCATGAAAATCTACAACGATTATTCCGGTTTGTTCTTTAAGTTTCTGGATTTCTCTTTCTGAAACACTGAACGGACAGTCTATCTGCCTCATGAACACTCTTCCGGAAATATTAAGCACGGCAATTTTTTCTCCTGTATCGGTACTGGTAACAATACTGCCCTTTCCAGGAACTCTTTCCGGGTAATTAGCAGGTCGAAGAAGTCTGTGCTCCTGTGGAATATACGTGATGGCTTCTTTTTTATCCCATATATGATTGCCCGAAGTAAGTACATCAATACCATAGGCAAAAAGCTCTTCCCCTATGGGCTTTGTTATTCCGAAACCGCCTGCAGCATTTTCAGCATTGGCTATAATAAAATCTATTTTCAACTTTTCAACTAACTTCGGAAGCCCTTGCCTGAGAGCCTTCCGTCCCGGCTCTCCCACAATGTCACCAACAAATAACACTTTCATGGTAGTAACGAAATCAATAAGCGATAGAGCACGAAATTAATGTAACACCTTTCTACTTTATCTCTGACAGTTTGAGGTTGTTTTCCTAACGTTTTCTACTTCGCATACATTACATAACGGGACTCCCGTATCACGGTTACCTTAATCTGTCCCGGATAGGTCAGTTCCTCTTCTATTTTTTTTGCAAGATTTCTTGATATTTGAGCGGAAAGGTCATCATTGACCTCTTCAGGTTTTACCATGATCCTTATTTCCCGGCCTGCCTGAATTGCATAGCACTTGTTTATTCCGTTAAACGACGTTGCAATTTCTTCTAATTTTTCAAGACGTTTGATATAACTTTCGAGGGTCTCTTTTCTTGCCCCTGGTCTTGCAGCTGAGAGGGCATCAGCTGCAGCTACAAGGGCTCCTTCGACAGTTATCGGTTCTCCTTCTCCATGGTGAACTTCTATTGCATTGACTATTTTATTATTTTCTCCGAACTTCTTTGCCATATTAGCACCGATGAACTGGTGAGAGCCTTCAATCTCATGATCAACCGCTTTTCCGATGTCATGGAGTATACCCGCCCTTTTTGCCAGCTTAATATCTACACCGAGCTCTCCAGCCATTATTCCAGTGAGAAAGGCTACCTCTTTTGAATGCTGAAGTACATTTTGTGCATAAGATGTCCTATATTTAAGCCTCCCAATAAGTTTTATGATCTCCGGATGAATTCCATGAAGTCCGAGTTCGAAAACTGCTTTATCACCCTCCTCTCTGATTGTAGCCTCGATTTCTTTCCTCACCTTTTCAATAATTTCCTCAATCCTTGCAGGATGAATCCTTCCATCAGCTATAAGACGCCCAAGTGCAATCCTGGCGATTTCTCTTCTCACAGGGTCAAAACTGGACAGTATAACGGTCTCAGGGGTATCATCAATAATAAGCTCAACTCCGGTAATAGACTCAAGCGCCCTTATATTCCTACCCTCTCTCCCTATAATCCTTCCCTTCATCTCATCATTCGGGAGGGCAACTGTAGAAATAGTATTATCACTGACATAGTCACTTGCATAACGCTGTATTGCAAAGCTCAGAATTTCTTTTGCTTTTCTGTCGGCTGTTTCAACTGCCTCGTCTTCTATCCTCCTTGCAACCCTCGCAGCATCAAATTTAGACTCCTCTTCAACCCTTTTTAGAAATTCTTTCTTTGCTTCCTCCCTGCTTAAATTGGAAATGCGTTCGAGTGCTTCAGTCTGATGTTGGAAAAGTTTTTCACATTTAAGCTCTTTTTCATTCAGTTCTCTTTCTCTCCTGTTGATTTCTCTATCCCTTTTGTTAAAGTTATGCTCCCTCTTATCACTCTGTTCCAATTTCCTGTCAAGAATCTCTTCTCTGTGTCTCAGTCTTTTGTCAAGCTGATTGAGCTCTATACGGCGTTCCTTTAATTCCCTTTCAGCGTCAGATTTTGCTTGAAAAACTCTGTCCTTAGCTGTAAGCTCAGCTTCCTTTTTTATGGATTCCGCTTCTCGCTTGGCATCGAGTATTAGTTTTTGAGCTTTATTCTCGTCATCTTTCAATCTTTTACCGAAAGCAACTTTACTGTATACAACTGAAAGGATAAATCCTGCAGCAAAACTGACTACCAGCACAAGAATGAACAAATATATGTTATTATCCATTAGAGGTTCCTCCTTTTATGTAGCCTTTTTTTGAATATTTTTTCATAGCCTTCTTCAGACGGATAAAAGAATCTCTTTTTATGCGGCATGTATTCCTGAATCACAAAATGACTCTTATAATTATGAGGATATTTATATCCAATGCCTGAGCCGAGGCGTTGTGCACCGCTGTAATGTGCGCTCTTTAAATGTGAAGGCACCTTTTTTGTCCTTTCTTCCCTCACAGCTGTGAGGGCATTTTCTATGCCACTATAGGACGCATTACTTTTTGGTGCCATTGCAATATAGAGTGCCGCCTGCGCCAGAGGTATACGCCCCTCAGGCATACCTATCGACTCAACTGCCTCCAGAGCAGCGACTGCTGTTTGAAGTGCCCTGGGATCCGCATTCCCTACATCCTCAGATGCACAGATAACTATTCTCCGTGCTATGTACAGGGGGTCTTCCCCTGCCTCTATCATTTTTGCCATCCAATAAAGCGCAGCATCAGGGTCACTTCCCCGCATGCTTTTTATAAATGCAGAAATTGTGTTATAGTGTTCATCTTCGTTGTAATATAAATGTTTTTTCTGTAAGACCTCTTTTGCAAGTTCAATGTCATAACTGCCACGATGTGTAGTTCCGATAATAAAACTGCCAAGTTCAAGAGCGTTCAGTGCCCTTCTTGCATCACCATCTGACATCCTCGCAATAAAATCCATGGCATCAGGTGCTACCTCTATAGTGCATACACCAAGTCCTCTTTCTTTATCACTGAGAGTCCTTTCTATGAGGGTCTTTATCTCGTCTTCTTTTAAAGGAAGAAACTGATATATCATAGATCGTGAGGATAAAGCGGGAATGATTGAAAAAAAGGGATTATGGGTAGATGCCCCTATAAGTATAACGTTACCGGTCTCAACGTCAGGCAGCAAAGCATCCTGCTGGAGTTTATTAAACCTGTGTATCTCATCTATGAATAAAATGGTTCTTGTTGCGTCCCTCGCCTTTTTCAGGGCTTCTTTTATATCACTTAATCCGGAAATGACTGCATTCAGAGATATAAAAAGTGCTTTTGTCCTCTGGGCAATTATATGGGCAAGGGCAGTTTTTCCAGTCCCCGGCGGACCGTATAGAATAAGGGATACGATAGAATCTTTTTCTATGGCTTCCCTTAAAGGGCCTCCGTGCCCAAGTATATGAGTCTGACCTATAAATTCCTCTAGTGTACGCGGCTGCATCCTCCACGCAAGAGGAGCTGTTTTATTAGATGATTTGAAAAGTTCCATATCATGCCCTAAGACTGTTCACACCCACTTTCCTCACAGCAGGTTGTCACAACCTTGAATAGCCTATGACAGAGGGAACCTATTCCAGTGGTAGGATAAATGTATGCAGATTGTCTTGTTCTATAGAGTAAACCCCTTCTTATCACACCCCAAAAACGGTGTTTTCAAAAGGAGTTCATAAGTTAAAATGTGTCTATAAGTAATGAACGATACATTCTGCATAAGATATCTATTCTTGTCCTTTCCCGAAGAACCTTATCTGTCAAGGCTTAAAAAAATGAAAGCTCAACCCGCCACTGCGAGCTCTTGAATCCCACCTTGCCGTGTAGATAGATTTCTTGAATCCCTAAAACTATAGGTGGGTGCCTTGAAGACAAGATTAGGCTTTCCCCAATACGGAGCGCTCACACTTACCTTACGCTGGCTCCCTAAATATTCTAATTGACGGATCAAGTTTTCCACCTATCACGTACAAGGCAGGTAGCTTCATTATATTTTTATGTTATATGTATATTTATAACAGAAAAACCATGCAATATTCAAGCAAAGAAATTTCATGAACTCTGAACATGCTTATTCTGTCAAAACCCCTTGTTTAAAAAGTATTTTTTTTAGTTTTTCTTTATTTCCCTCATTCATTGGGCAAAGGGGCAGTCTGAATTCTTCCTGTATTTTTCCCATCATACAGAGCGCAGTTTTTGCGGGTATGGGATTTGTTTCAATAAACATTGCGTAGTTTAAAGGCTCAAGTTTGAAATGTATTTTTCTTGCATCTTCAATATTGCCTTTTTCCCACGCTGTGAACATCATAGAAACAGAGCGGGGAACAATATTAGCTAAGACAGATATGGCCCCCTTCCCCCCGAGTGCCAAAAGCGTCAGGGTGGTGAAATCATCGCCTGAAATGACGGTTAACCTGTCGCCACAAAGACGTATTACCTCGCTCACCTGCTTCATATCTCCGGTGGCTTCTTTAATACCAACAATATTCTTGATCTCTGAAAGCCTCGCAACTGTTTGTGGTAGCAGGTTTACTCCCGTCCTGCTCGGTACGTTATAGAGTATTATTGGAATATCCACTTTCTCAGCAACCTTTTTATAATGCCTGTATAATCCTTCCTGTGTTGGCTTGTTGTAATAAGGAGTAACGAGCAGGGCCCCATCCGTGCCCATTTCCTTTGCTTTTTCAGTCATCATAATAGTTTCATCGGTTGAGTTTGCACCTGTTCCGGCAATCACAGGAATCCTGCCTTGAACAGTATTCATTGTGAGTTCTATTACCCTATAATGCTCATCATAATCCAGTGTTGATGCCTCTCCTGTGGTACCACAGGGCACTATGGCATTCGTGCCTTCAGAAATATGCCACTCGATCAGGCGAGATAGGGCATTTTCATCAACTTTCCCGTCTTTAAATGGTGTAACAATAGCAACGATTGAACCTCGAAACATGACTCCCTCCCTGTATAAATGTATTATCTCTGATTTAAACTCTTTTCAGAGACGATTATGCAGAGTATTTTCATATGTGCAAAATAACGTTATCTGTGTAATCTGCAGCTTTTAATTTCAGAAATCAAACATATACATTTTTCTCAGGATGTTATTGATGTTTAAAGTTTATGGTAACTCTTAAATTAAGGTCAAGTCTAAATTAACGGTAACAGTTTACAGGGGTCAGAAAAACCTCATAATTAAACCCCGGCCCCCGCTCTGCTGATCCTTGTGAACTATATTACACAAACCCCCTCAATTGACACTTGTTCATGTATTTTGATATTTTTAAAATTACACAGTTTTTGAAAATATCCTTCTCGAGCGTAAAAAAGGAGTATTTATTCAGAATGTTTGATCTGGGGATGCAGGAACTTATATTAATTTTTATTGTTGCCCTGCTTATTTTTGGTCCAAAAAAACTGCCTGAACTGGGAAAAACAATTGGCAAGGGGATGAGGGAGTTAAAGGCAGCCCTGAGAGGAGCGCAGGACTCTATTACGGATTCAGAAACAAATATTTTAGAGGAAATCAAGGATGCAGAAACGAGTATCAAAGACAGCATCACAGGTGAAATTTCTTCGAATAAAAAAAGAAAAGAGGAAAAGGAAGACAGAGCAGAAACTCAGGAACATGGTAATTCCGGAAAAGCTGAAGAGGTGAACAAAAAAAAGGTAAACAATGAAAAAGATTGATAGCAAGGTATCTATCACCGGTCACCTCGACGAACTGAGAAAAAGAATTATTTTATCATTAATTGCGGTGGTAATTAGTTTCGGGATCTGTTTTTACTTTTCTGAGTACATTTTTCAGTTATTAATCATGCCACTAAAAGGAACCCTTGCATTTTCAATGAAAGCGCCCTTTATCACAATCAAAAATACGGGAAATCCAGAACATGGTCTTGTATTCCTCGCCCCGGCAGAGGCATTATGGATGCATTTTAAAATCTCTCTTGTAAGCGCCCTCGTAATAAGTTCACCCCTTATTTTCTACGAGGTCTGGAAATTCGTCTCTCCCGGTCTTTTTACAAAAGAAAAAAAATATGCTCTGCCATTTGTTATGGTTACATCTCTCCTGTTTTTAGCAGGAGCGCTTTTCTGTTTTATTATTGTCCTTCCCTTTGCAATAAATTTTCTTCTTACGTATAAAACTGAAACCATTAAGCCCATGCTGTCGGTAGGCAAGTATATAGATTTTTGCTTAAAATTCGTTCTTGCCTTTGGTGCTGTTTTTGAATTACCGGTCATTTTAGTTTTTCTTACAAAATCAGGCATTGTGACGACATCTTTTCTCGCAAAAAACAGGAAATATGCAATACTTCTCGCTTTTGTGGCTGCTGCCCTTCTTACCCCCACACCGGATGCATTTAACCAGACAATTATGGCACTTCCCATAATAGTGCTTTATGAAGCAGGCATCTGGGCATCGAAAATTTTAAATAGAAAGCAAAAAGACAAACCTGAGCCCCCAGTTTAAATAATATAGATAACACCGATATATACAACTAAAGTATAATGGATAGTATTCGAAAGAGGGACTGATGATTAGTTTAAGAGGGAAAAGCCTTGTTGCTATCTCTAAAGACATTGCAGATGGATATGTTACTGTCAACCCGATTTTTTTAAAACCACTCGATTTAGAAACGCTTAAAGGGCTCCACCACCAGCTTAACAAACTTCAAATAGCAATAAGAGGGGAAAAATTCCCCCATAAAGATATCAAAGGTATCAGAGACAGAAATATAAGGCTCCAGAGACTCCACACCTCTCTCATGATAATTAATAATTTTGTCAAGGAAAGGGGCTGGCGGCATGTTTTTTAAGCTCTGTTACAATCATCTCTTCAAAATTATACCACCGGAACAAATGACTAATCCTGGATATCCTTTCTTTCCTGTTAGGTACCAGTCGTCATCAGATTAAAAATAAAAGAGTTTACCCCGTTAGAGATTTTAAAATCTCTAACGGGGTAAACGTAATAAGCAGTTCCTGTGTAACAGTTCTGTGCTCACTTATAATCCCTTTTTCGTATTTAAGTTGAAGGTTTAAGTTAAGAACCCATAAGATTCTAATAAGCGGTGATGTTAATCGGTAACGAAGCCCGTATCGTGAGGCGTTAAAAG
>DAOVVO010000038.1 GCA_030637135.1 Nitrospirota bacterium | reverse complement strand
TGAAAACGTGATTAACATAAAAGCCAAGACGAACGAAGGCATGGGATTTATAGGGAAGGGTGAGGGCATAGCGGCTCATGCTGTATGTCTTTTAACAAATGAGTGAGCTTCTTTACCCCGTTAGAGAAAGTTCATCCCGTTAGAAATTTACTCTAACGGGGTTTACAAAAAAGATTAAAAAGCGTCTTATTGAGTTATACTATAATAACTCTTTTTTAGTAAGTTTGAATGTGTTACATTTTAAAGTTTTACCACTTCATAATTTTTTCATAATTATCTTTATACTTTATGTGATGTAAGAAACAGGAGGTTTCAATGAAATACAAAGGACTTATCCTTATCGTTATCGTAGCTCTTGCAGCTGCTGCGATTCTTTTTCTCCCCGAAACAAAAGTATATAAAGAGATTGCAACGATTGGTTCGCCTGCCCCGAATTTTCAACTCAAGGATTCGAACGGTACTGTATGGAAGCTTTCAGATCTCAGAGGTAAAGTCGTATTCATTAATTTCTGGGCTACGTGGTGCACCGTATGTAAAGCTGAAATGGCTTATAAAGAAAGTCTATTTAAAAAAATGCAGGGGAAACCTTTTCAGATGCTGGGAATACTCTTTAAAGATGACCCCCGCAATCTCATTTCCTACTTCAGGAATATTGATGTTAGTCTTCCCACACTTCTGAGCCCTGATGATGAAGCTGCTGCGTTATTCGGAATAACGGGTGTACCGGAAACTTTTATCATAGATAAGAACGGTATCATAAGAGAAAAATTGGTAGGTCCACGCCAGTGGGATAGCCCTGAACATATCAGCATGATTGAAAAGTGGCTATAACAGAAGAACACGCTGCATTGTACAGTAAACTCAATGACTCTGCCCTTTCTTGCGGGATATCTGCTTTTGGCGTAAGCCAGGTTGAAGACTTAAGAACTTATTTTGATGCACTCTCCCTGGAGCAGACAGAAGGTCTCTCTTATGGTATTGCTGTCGGGGTTCGGGTTTCTCATGAGGTGCTCAAAGGAGTTATAACAGGGCCCACACGCCATTACCTACACCACTATAAAATGCTCAATCTTTTACTGGATCAAACCACTTTAAGATTGTCACTTGTGATTCAGAATATGGGATATAAAGCCCTTCCTGTGCCTGCGAGCCAGATTATTGACTGGCAGAAACAGACTGCCCATCTATCGCATAAAATGATTGCTTTGAAGGCTGGTATTGGCTGGATAGGAAGGAATAATCTTATTGTACATCCAGATTTTGGCTCTCATATAAGACTTGCAACTGTGCTGACAGATATGCCGCTCAAGACCGATAATCCTGTTGAAAAAAACTGTGGCAGCTGCATGAAGTGTATTGAGGTATGCCCTGTATCAGCGATTCATGAGTCACATAAACAGTGGGATAAAACTGCCTGTCTTGAAAAATTAAAATACTTTGCAAAGACACGTAATGTTGGCCAGTATATATGCGGTCTGTGCGTAAAAGTATGCAAGCCCTGAAAAAATAAAACCACAACTATCTGTGAGTATTCAGCTCATGAGACTCGCTACGAGCTCTGGGGAACCTGCCTGCCGGCAGGCGTCAGGCAAATTACACTCTCTATTACATTTTAAAATTTAACAACATTGTTCAGCTTTGATACGTATTATTTTGATTTTTTACGTTTCATTTATTAAGTTATTACTGTTGAAAATTTCATTGATATATGTATTCTTTTATGACTTAATAATCTTGTTTATGGTTAGACCACGTTATCATCCTCAACCGGTTAAGCTGTTTATAGGCATGCTTTCGCAGGAGAGCTATTTTTTTAAGAAGCTTAAGGGGGAGCTTCAAAATATCTACGGGCCTCTGGATTTGGAAAGCCCTGTATGGAAGTGGGAACATACTGATTATTATTCAAAGGAAATGGGCACAGGATTGAAAAGGAAGTTTTTCTTTTTTCAGGAACTGATACAACCGGAAACTATTTCAGAGATAAAATTGAAAACCATCGGGCTTGAAAAAAAGTATCTCAATGAAAAGGGAGAGAGAAGGATAAACCTTGATCCAGGATACTTAGACTCAGCAAAGATTGTTTTAGTATCTGCCAAGAATTTTTCACATAGAATGTATCTCGGAAACGGCATATTTGGAGAGGTTACCCTCATATACTCAGGAAATACATATCAAACGCTGCCATATACCTATCCTGATTTCCGGAGTCAGGAATATTTTGATATTTTCAAGAAGGGGCGGCAGTTATATAAGGCAGAAAGAGGACAGAGACATCCTTGAAAGATTTTATTCATAAAAAATGTTTTCTAAAAAGACTTATTATACTAATCCTCAGGGCGTTTAAACATTACCTAAAGGAGACTAAGCACTAAGCTAAAAGTTTTAAAGAGACTATTTTCTAAAACGAACATTAGTTTCAGCGGAGGAATCATGCTTAAAAAAAACAATCCCTTACAGGCGAAGGCGTGGGCAAAGCTTAAAGAGCATTATACCTTTATGAAAACAAGGCATATGAAGGATATGTTTCATGAAAACGAAAACAGATTCTCAGATTTTTCTCTTGGATTCGAAGACATGCTGGTTGATTTTTCAAAGAATATCATAGACAGCACAACAATGCAGCTTCTTTTAGAACTTGCCAGGGAATTAGAGGTGAAGGACGCTATAGAGAAACTTTTCTCAGGGGATAAAATAAATGAAACAGAAAACCGGGCGGTGCTCCATGTAGCACTGAGGAATCGGGCACGTACACCTATTTATGTGGACGGCAAAGATGTAATGCCCGACGTACATGCTGTATTAAAGAAAATGGAAGACTTTTCTCATAAAGTTATTTCCGGAGATTGGAAGGGATATTCCGGAAAACCTGTAACAGATATTGTGAATATCGGAATAGGTGGATCAGATCTGGGCCCCGTAATGGTTACCGAGGCATTGAAGCCGTACCACAAACCCCATATTAATGTTCATTTTGTTTCCAATATAGACGGAACACATATAGTTGAAACACTGAGAAAACTGTCACCCCAAACTACATTGTTCATGATTGCATCAAAGACATTTACCACACAGGAAACAATGACAAACGCATATACGGCGAGAAAGTGGTTTCTTGACACAGCACAAAAAGAATCTCATGTGAAGTATCATTTTGTGGCGTTATCCACTAATGAGAAAGAGGTGAAAAAGTTCGGAATAGACCCTGAGAATATGTTCGTATTCTGGGACTGGGTAGGTGGCAGATATTCTCTCTGGTCAGCAATAGGGCTTCCTATTACCTGTGCTATTGGGTTTGAACATTTTAGTGAATTGCTTGAAGGGGCACATGCTATGGATACACATTTCAGAGAGGCACCTTTTGAAAAGAATATCCCTGTTATTCTGGCATTAATAGGGATCTGGTATAACAACTTTTTTGGGGCTGAAACTGAGGCCATTCTTCCTTACGACCAGTATATGCACCGTTTCTCTGCCTATTTTCAACAGGGGAATATGGAAAGTAATGGAAAATCTGTTGACAGGAATGGTCACGAAGTGACCTACCAGACAGGGCCTGTTATATGGGGAGAGCCCGGAACAAACGGGCAGCATGCCTTTTATCAACTTATACACCAGGGGACAAAGCTTGTTCCCTGTGATTTCATTGCACCTGCAATGAGTCATAACCCGGTAGGAAAACACCATACTATATTGCTTTCTAACTTTTTTGCCCAGACAGAGGCTTTGATGAAAGGAAAAACTGAGGCCGAAGTGGTTGAGGAATTCAAGAATTCAGGTAAAAGTGATGAAGAAATTAAACATCTCATTCCGTTCAAAGTGTTTCAAGGCAACAAACCGTCTAACTCCATATTAGTGAACAAACTGACGCCGAGGACGCTCGGTAGCCTGATAGCACTGTATGAACACAAGATTTTTGTGCAGGGGGTAATCTGGAATATATTCAGCTTTGATCAGTGGGGTGTTGAGCTTGGAAAACAGCTTGCAAAAAGAATACTCTCTAAACTTGTGGATGACACAGAGGTCTCATCCCATGATTCATCAACCAATGGTTTGATTAACGCATTCAAAAAAAAGAGAAAGGATTAATAACTATTCAGGTTCCCTGCAGAAAAATGTGTTTAAACAATTACGAGGTTATCCCTGTGGATAACTTCATCTGAGTATTTATAACCCAGCATCTTTTCTATTTCAGAGGTCTTCTTTCCCTTAATCTGCTCGAGGTCTTTTGAAGCATAATTTGTCAAACCCTTTGCTATTTTTTTCCCTTCTTTATTCATACAGCTTATACAATCCCCTATATTAAAATTTCCCTCAATTTTTATTATGCCTGACGGCAGAAGGCTTTTCCCGAGGGATGTTAACGCCTTTACGGCACCCTTATCGAGAAAGACCATACCTTTTGATTTCAGACCATAGGCAATCCAGCCTTTTTTAGAAGATAGTTTCTGCTCTTTCGGTTTAAAATACGTTCCGATTTTTTCGGTATTCGCCAAACGGGGAAGAAGCCCGCTTTTTTTACCGCTGAGTATTACCACAGGAATGCCGTAATTATTCGCCTGCTTGGCTGCAAGTAACTTGGAGTACATACCCCCCGTGCTGAGTGCGCTGCCTTTTCCTCCTGCGAGTTTTTCAATATCAGGGGTAATCTCGTCTACACTGTCTATAATCTGCGCATCTTTAATTTTGGGATCCTTTGTGTACAGTCCTTCAACATCAGAAAGTATGACGAGCATATCAGCTTCCACAAGACCCGCTACAAGAGAGGCTAACATATCATTGTCCCCGAATTTTATCTCATCAACCGCTATAGGGTCATTTTCATTGATAAGGGGAATGACCCTGTAGTTTATCAGGGTGAACAGGGTGTTTTTGGCATTTATATATCTCTGGCGGTTTGTTATGTCATCCCGGGTGAGCAATACCTGCGCAACCTTTTTTTTAAAGCCAGCAAAGCTGTGTTCATAAGCCCACATCAGACTTGATTGTCCAATAGCAGCAGCAGCTTGTTTGAGCCTTATATCTTTCGGTTTTTCTTTAAGACCGAGTTTTTTGAGCCCTGCAGCAATAGCGCCAGAAGAAACAATGACTACTTCAATCCCTTTATCAACTACCTCTGAGATATCATGTGTGATAGCGTGAAGTCTTCTGATATTCAGTCCCTGCTCAGCTGAAGCAAGGATATTGCTTCCTATTTTTATTACTAACCGTTTCATTGTAAGGGTCTTAGAGTGATGAAAGTCATACGGTGTTATCCTGCTCCTTTTTGACTTCATCACTTTTTCGCTCTGTCATTTTTATCTCTTCTGTTTTTTTACCAAGAAATGTCATGAGTTTCTTTATCCCTTTTTCTGTAACAGCAGATATCGGAAAAAAATCATAGTTCTTATCTTTACAATAACGTGAAATCCTGTCAAGTCTTTTCCTGTTACCCATTATATCGAGCTTTGTTCCTGCCACTACCTGTGGTTTTTTATATAACTGAGGGTTGTACAGCTCAAGCTCCTTGTTTATTTTTATAAAATTATCCACCGGGTCTTCACGAACAGTTTCTGATATATCAATAAGGTGCAGCAGAATAGATGTCCTTTCAACGTGGCGTAAGAACTGAAAACCAAGACCCACGCCCTTATGAGCACCTTCTATTAGGCCGGGAATATCTGCAATTACAAAGCTTTTGAATTCTGCGTACTTAACAACACCGAGTATCGGTACGAGTGTGGTGAAGGGATAGTCTGCAATTTTAGGCCTTGCAGAAGATACGGCAGAAATAAGAGTAGATTTTCCTGCATTTGGAAGCCCTATCAGTCCAATATCAGCAAGGAGTTTCAATTCGAGCACTAAATCTTTTCCCTGACCGGGTTCTCCCGGCTGGGCAAACCTGGGTGCCTGTCTCGTAGACGTTTTGAAATGGGCATTGCCAAGTCCTCCCCTGCCACCTTTAACAGCTGTAAATTCCTGACCTTCGCCTGTAAGGTCACACAGGATTTCAGCGTATTCAGCATCCTTTATCAGGGTGCCGGGTGGTACACGTATGATGAGGTCTCTTCCGTTTTTCCCGTGCATGTCTTTGCCCATTCCATGCTGGCCTTTTTCAGCCCTGTACTGTTGCTGATATTTAATATCAAGAAGGGTATTCATATCTCTTGTTGCCTTAAAGATAATATGGCCGCCTCGTCCTCCATCTCCTCCATTAGGTCCGCCTCTGGGGACATATTTCTCCCTCCGAAAGCTTATACACCCTTTTCCACCGTTTCCCGCTTTAACGTATACTTTTACCCGGTCTATAAATTGCATTGATTAACGATACATGATTTTTGTTTCTGATACAAGGGAGAGCGATTTGTTCGGATAAGATTCTAAACAGATGCCGAGGTCTGGTAAGGCGGACATTTTGAGCATTGTTCTATATATGGGGTTGCTCGCAATAGTATCTTCAGATATTTATGGTAATGGGACGATATCAAAAAAGGCGGGACATGCCCGCCTTGTATATAATTGTGTAATGGGTTTACAATGACAAGCGTCTATTCCGCTTGTGCTAATGGGTAAACACTAATCTGACGCCTTGTCTTGCTCTTGTGTTCAAATGAAACAGTGCCGTTTATTTTTGCGTAGAGCGTATTATCGCTTCCAATCCCTACATTGATTCCAGGATGAAACTTTGTTCCATTCTGTTTCATAAGGATATTGCCGGCTTTAACAAACTGGCCACCAAATTTTTTTACACCGAGGCGTTTTGATTCACTGTCCCGGCCATTTCTGGTACTGCCGACTCCTTTTTTATGAGCCATTTATTATGTCCTCCTCTATGTTTATTAAAACAAATTTACGCTAAAAATACAAATGTCGAGAATACCGGTGGAATATTCAAATGGATCGTGCAGATTTTGCTGAGAGTTGCTCCGAACCAGAACCTCGAACCCTATTTAACTTCTATATTTTTAATCTTGATTATTGTATGCTGCTGCCTGTGGCCTCTCAGTTTCCTGTACCCTTTTCTTGGTTTTTGTTTGAAAACAAGCACTTTACGGTCTTTCTCATTGCCCAGTACATCTGCGCTTACCTTGGCGGATGAAACAAAAGGGTTTCCGAAAGAATATTTTTTACCGTCTGAGACCATTAAAACAGTATTGAATGTAACAGATTTTTTGTTCTCTATTTTTTCAATCTTTAAGACGTCTCCCTCAGAGACTCTGTATTGTTTTCCGCCTGTTTCTATTACTGCATACATGAGAAAGCCTCCAATTGTAAATGAGATAAGAATATTTTTTACCATAAATCCTGGAATAAAGTCAATTTGAGAGGACAAAAATTCTTACCAAAAAAATTCTCAACGATAATTAGCTATAATAGAGGGCAGGAGGTTTGAGGTTGAAAAAGTTAATCCTTTTTGACATCGACGGGACGCTGATAGATACAGGCGGGGCAGGTACAATGTCCTTAAACAGGGCTTTTTATAAGGTTTTTGGAATAAAAGATGCTTTTAAAGGTATCTCAATGGCTGGAAAGACTGATATACAGATTATGAAACAGGGATTGAAAGCTCACGGACTACCCCATATGGATGGAAATTTAAGAGGAATTGCCAATGCATATCTAAGGTTTCTTGCAGATGAGATTGACAACCCGAGGCGAAAACTTAAGCCCGGGATAAGAGAGGTGCTCGGTTTATTAAGAGAAAAGAAAATGCCTCTCGGGCTCCTTACAGGCAATCTTGAAGCCGGGGCACGAATAAAGTTAGGCTCTTTTGGTTTAAACGACTATTTTCCTGCCGGCGCTTTTGGCAGTGACCATGAAGACAGAGATAAGCTTTTACCTATAGCGCTTCATAAATTTTCACGGATAGGTATTGATGTTTCGTCGAAAGATTGTATTGTAGTTGGAGATACCCCGAGGGATGTACAGTGTGCGAAGATTCACGGCGCAGTGTGTATAGCTGTAGCGACCGGTCCCTATTCAAAACAGGAACTGCTTAACACCAATGCAGATATTGTCCTTGATTCTTTTGCAGATGCTGAGCACTGTATGAGTTATTATTTTTGTTGAGTGTCCCCCGTACTGATTTTTGAAAAGCACTATACATTAAACTTAAAATTTATTACATCTCCGTCTTGTACAACGTAATGCTTACCTTCAAGTTTAACTAACCCTTTTTCTCTTGCCTTTACCATATCTTCATCTGACGCAATAAAATTGTCATAGCTGATAACCTCTGCCCTTATAAATCCCCTCTCCATATCTGAATGCACTTTACCTGCTGCTTTTTGTGCTTCGGTGTTCTTTTTTATTGTCCATGCCTTTATCTCTTTTTTGCCGACGGTAAAAAACGAGATAAGACCGAGGGTATCATAGGGAACTTTGCAGAGCAGGTGCATAGCCGGCTCATCAATTCCCAGGTCGACGAGGAATGCTTTGGCTTCATCATGCGGGAGCTGGGCAATTTCCATTTCTATTTTTCCGCACAGGGTTATAACAGGTCTGTCCGACTCGCTTCCGGGGGGAATTGCATCTTGATGTATTTCTTTGAAATAATTCTCTATTTCATCCCGAAAATTTTTCACTTTTTCTGTACCGATATCTTTTTCTCCAATATTGAGCACTATTATTTCAGGTGTTACAGATAAAAATTCATAGATGGGCATGAGTTTTTTTTCTTCATCACAGAACGAAACATTTCTGAGTGAAATTTCATGTTCAAGGGCATCTTTGCATTTCAATAATAATTGTTTTTCTGATTCGTCCTGCTTTTTTCCTTTTTTAGCGGAGAGTTCTATTCTTTCAAGTCTTTTTTCGACAAATTCCAGGTCTCCGAGAACAAGTTCAGTTTCAAATGATTTTACATCCCTGACAGGGTCTGTCTTTCCTAATGGATGAATAATCGTATCATCTTCGAATGCCCTCACAACGTGCACGATTGCATCAGCACCTTTTATTAGATCAAAGACCTTGATATTCTGTGATGTATCACCCCCTGATCTTGCAGACGTGATGCCAGGGAAATCAACATATTCGATCGTTGCATAGACAGTTTTTTTGCGTCTGTAAATAGTGGCAAGTCTCTCGAGCCGTTTATCATGGATTTTTACCACCCCTGTATGTGGTTCAGGATGGGTGGAAATTAAGGTAGGATATGTGGTTGTTTCTAAGTTTAAGCCTGTGAGAGCATTAAAAACAGTTGTCTTCCCTGAATTGGAAAAACCGGTAATAGCAAGTTTCACAATAGTTTTTTAAACGCCTTATACGCCACTTGTGCGGTTTTGTTTATATCTGCATGTGAATGGGCGAGGGATATAAAACCTGCTTCAAACTGGGAGGGCGCCAGATTAATGCCTCCCTCGAGCATCTTACCGAAGAATTTGGCAAATTGTACTGTATCTGCTTTTTTAGCGGTAGCATAATCAATAACTTCACTATCGGTAAAATACGTGCAGAACATTGTGCCTGCTCTGTAAAACTTTGTTTTTATACCCGCCCGTTTTGAGGCATCCTGTAAGGCATGTTCAAGGGCCTCTGCTTTATCCATAAGTTTTTTATACGTATTGTGCTTTGATAAAATTTTCAATGTCTCTATGCCTGCGGTCATGGCGAGTGGATTGCCCGAAAGTGTACCGGCCTGGTACACAGGTCCATCCGGGGCTACCATTTTCATTATTTCTTTTTTGCCGCCATATGCCCCTACAGGAAGACCTCCCCCGATTACTTTTCCAAGACATGTCATATCAGGTTTTATACCATATGCCTTTTGTGCTCCGCCGTATGCTACCCTGAAACCTGTCATAACCTCGTCAAATATTAAAATGATCCCGTATTGCTTTGTTAAACTCCTTATCCCATTAAGAAAGCCCGGTTTTGGAAGAACACAGCCGATATTTCCCACGACAGGCTCAAGAATAACACAGGCGATGTTTTGTGCCTCTCTTTCGAGGATTGTCTCAAGCATTTTTAAATCATTAAACGGCGCTGTTATTGTATTTTTTGCATAGTCTTCAGGAACACCGAGGCTGTCGGGTACACCAAAGGTCATTGCTCCTGACCCAGCCCTCACAAGGAGACCATCTGCATGGCCGTGATAGCACCCTTCAAATTTTATTATCTTATCCCTGCCTGTAACACCACGGGCTACTCTTATAGCGCTCATTGTAGCCTCTGTACCGGAGTTGACCATCCTTATTATTTCCATTGACGGGTATGCTTTACGAACCATACTGGCAAGCTCTGTCTCAAGGCTGGTAGGTGCACCGTAACTTGTGCCTTTTTCAACTGCTTTGTGCAGTGCCTTTATTACCTGTGGATGAGCGTGACCGAGAATCAGCGGTCCCCATGAAAGGACATAATCTATGTATTCATTTCCATCAACGTCATAAATCTTAGAGCCCCTTGCCGATTTTATAAAGAGGGGTTTCCCGCCAACAGCCTTAAATGCCCTTACAGGGCTGTTAACGCCCCCGGGAATAAGCTGTTTTGCCTTTTTAAACAGTTCTCCGGATTTTTTATGTTTCATCGTTTTTCCAATTCTGCCGCAGGCGAGGATTCCCTGTGCCGCTTTACTGTTGATACGTTCG
>DAOVVO010000100.1 GCA_030637135.1 Nitrospirota bacterium | reverse complement strand
TTTTGGACTTCGGCTGAGCCCTCGGCCTGAGCTCGGGCCGAAGGCTCAGTCGAAGCCATACTGAGCGGCGCCTGTATTTTCCCTGCCCTAAAGGGTTGGGTTTGTGTGCCGCCGAATGTATCGATAAATAATCGATTAAACATACTTAATTTTCTTATTGTGAGGGCTTTGGGGTGTAAATTTCAAGCAAAGAAATAAATAACGCCGTAATGAGAGGTCCGAGTATAAAGCCTATAAAGCCGAAAAAATTTATCCCTCCAAGCACACTGAAGAATATAAGGAGCATATGCAATTTTGTTCTCCCCCCGATTATGAGGGGCTTTAATATATTATCTATGGTGCTAATTACAACAACTCCAAAAATGAAAAGCCCGATTCCCTTTGCATAACTTCCACTTAAAGCTAAAATTACACTTGCAGGACCCCAAATAGTAAAAGACCCAAAGACCGGTACGAGTGAAAAGGCCGCCATAGCCGAACCCCACAGAACAGGAGCTGGAACACCAAGCACAAAAAATGCAATCCCACCCAGAGTTCCCTGTGCTACAGCGACAGCGAGCCCCCCGTATATTGCCGCTATAATCATTTCTTTAACACGTTCTTGAATCTGTGCCTTTTGTTCTTCAACGAGTGGAATCCGCTCCTGAATATAATGTATTAATGTTTTTCCATCTTTTAAAAAATAGAAAATGGTAAGACACATAATGATGAAACTCACTGCAAAAACAGCAATATTTTTGAAGAGTTGAGAAATGTGCTCCCCTATGTATTTGCCAATTGCCTTCAGACTATTTGTAGCAATTTCATTCAAATCAATGTCTTTTACTGCTGTTTGGGAACTTATTTTTTTAAGAAGTTTTGTGACAGTGGGATTCTCCTGTATCATCGTGATAACTTCAAATCCTTTATTTTCAAGAACACTATATGTAACAGTAATTTCGTCTACAAGTTCTTTTGTAATATATGTAAAAGGACCGAGGATGATAATTAAAATGAATAACAGGGTAAGGAGTGATGCAGCCCAGGGACGCTTTAGAAGTTTTTCAAATAATATGTAAACAGGATAGAATGTTATGCTCAGAACCATAGCCCATGCAATCGGTACAAGAAAAGGGCTTAAGACTTTATAAAAAAGGTAAAAAACAACGGTAAAGATTGCAATAGATATTACTGTATATAAATATTCAATTTTCATATATATAAAATTCTCTACACATTTTTAATAAATGAGAAACATATATTCCTGGCTTTGCAAGTATCATTATACATATATTATATGTCATAAATTGCATGAAGACAAAATAAATCCTATACAACTTATTGGGGAAAAATTAAAAAATCAGTCTATGACTTAAAAAAGTCGCCACCCCTTCTCTTATCTCCCCAACCATTCATGCTCATACTCACTGCATGCACACCGCCAAAATACATGTTCTTTTCAGTCCATACATTTATAGTGTACTGTTTCTTAAGTCTCTCAAGGGCTTTGAGAGGTGTTCCAGGTTCTGCCTGAATGATGCCATCCTCCCAATGAATGCGGGGAGCCTCTATTGCCTGTTGTAACGTACGACTGAAATCTATGGTATTAATCAGTACCTGAAGAAGTGCCGTTCTTATCCTTTTGCTCCCCCCGCTCCCCAATACCGTTTCAACCTTTCCATTTTTCATTATAATCGTAGGTGCCATCATCGATGAAACCCTCTTGCCATGCGGTGTCACAAAGAAGCCTTCCGGATGTAAATCATCCTCGCCCATCATATTATTCAGCATGATGCCTGTTTCCGGAATAAAGTGCCCCGAGGACGAACCATTTGATGTTGTCATTGATGCTGCGTTTCCTCCTTCATCAATGACACTTATATGGGTTGTTCCCTGCGTAGAAATTGCCCTTCTTTCGGAAATATTCTTTTTATAATTATCAATTAAAGAGGATGTCACAGACTCTGAAAAGGGATATGTTATTTTCTCTATCCAGTCTCCTTTTTGCTCTGACCTGAACGCATCTATTTTCTTCATTGACTCTATGAGGTTAATAAAATATTCTTCAGAATCATGGTAACAATGGGCAAGAGTGCTGTTTTCGAGAAGTCTTAAGCTCAGCGCGAGCATAATTCCGCCAAAGGATGGGGGGGGATTAGTAATAATTTCTCTATCCCTGTACGTTATATGCAGTGGCTTTCTTTCTATGACCGTGTATGCATCAAGGTCATCCTGAGAAATCAATCCATTGTGCTCTTTCATTTCTTTAACCAGTTTTTCAGTTATGTCTCCTTTGTAAGTAACACCGGTGTTCTGAGAAATCCACTGTAAATATTTTTTTAAGCGAGGATTGAAAATTCTGTCATGCTTTTTTTTATACCTGCCATTTTTCATGTAAATCTGCTTTCCATACTCAGATAAAGTGAGTATTGGCTTCAGGTAATGCATAAAATTTTCCTGTGTCTCATTTATTTCTACGCCATCTTCGAGATACATAAGGGCGGGCGTGAGAATAGTTTCAAGTGGAAGTGTACAAAGCCGTTTATGAATATAAAGCAACCCTTGAAGCATTCCAGGCACTGCTACCGAGCCCAAGCCCACATGAAACACCTGAGTGCAGCCAGGAAACTGTATCTCGACAGGCTTCATAACGGGTTTCGTATTTTTTTTATTTTTTAAACCAGGCGTATTTACAAAGAAATCAAAAAGGATATTTTTATTCTCCCTTTCTATATGTACAAGTAAGAACCCACCCCCTCCAAGGCTTGTTAGCGAAGGCTCAGTAACGACAGAAGCAAAACCAGCAGAAATTACTGCATCAAAGGCATTTCCCCCTAATGCAAACATCTCTACCGCCGCCTTGCTCGTGAGCAGGTGACCTGATGCAATAGCTCCCTTCATGACATAAAATATTTCTGCATCATTGTAATCATTTTTGTAAAACTCCCACCATTTTCAGAATAGAGTTTTCTCTGAAGATGTGACCCTGATCCTCTCTTCAAGATTTCCGGAATTTCTTTAAGATAGTGGGTGGAGTTGAGTACTTCTGCCACTGGCAGCACAAATCTGTAAAGATTCAATGAAGCCTCCTTCATTGAATGTTTCCTGCAAAAAATTGGATCAACATAAAAACCATCAAGCCCGTGCCGTGCCGCCTGCCACTTGTTTGAACGGAGAATTTGAATATGGGGTGCAGGATTTTCATGTTGTTCTGATATTGTCAAGACAAGAGCCTGTATCAAGGCAGTTATAGACAATATGTCCTTTAACGAGTAAGGCATATCACATATCCTTATCTCAACCGTGCCAAAATTCGGGTGAGGTCTCACATCCCACCATATATCCTTGACTGAGTCGATTATTCCATTGTTTTTTAAAAGATATACAAGATTCCTAAAACCTGTCCATCCATCTAAAGAATCGGGCATTCCGGCGAGGGGAAGCGACTCAAACAATTTAGCCCTGTAAGACATTAATCCTGTATCCTCAGATTCATAAAAAGGAGACGATGTACTGAGTGCCAGTAAAATAGGGAGGTAAATTCTCATATTATTGTTTACTTTAATTACTTTCTCTTCATCATCCACACCAATATGCACATGTAAACCCTGGGTTATGAATCTTCTCCCGACAAGTTGTAATTCATTCATTATTCTTTTATATCGGGGGTGATCTGAAACTGCTTGCTCTGAACTTTTAGAAAAAGGATGGAGGCTTGTCAAATAAAGGGTTGCTTTAAGTCCTTCCGCAATGGTATTCAAATGATTAAAAGTATTTTTCAGGTCCTCTTCAACTTCTGATACAGTAGAGCACACTTTTGTATTAATCTCTACCATTGATCTTATAAACTCAGGTTTAATTTTTTCTTTATGTGAGGGATGAACCATTTTCAGTATTTCAGGAACAAGAGGAGTGAGGCTCAGGGTCTCTGCATCGAGCACCTGAATCTCTATCTCTACCCCTATGGTAGGGCCTGGAGATTTATTGAAGGTGAGTTCTTCTACATTCAACTATTTACGAGCCTCTCTATTGCATATCGTGCAAGTTCAGACATATAAGCTGCTCCAACCCTTAATACTCCTTCATCAAAATCGAATCTTGGACTGTGCGAAGCTATTTGTTCAAAGCCTTTTTTTGCAGCACCGAACCTGACAAAACATCCCGGGATTTTCTGCGTATAGTAGCCAAAATCCTCACCCCCCAGGCTTGGAAATGATAGAGAAAAAACCTTTTCTTTGCCGAGCAGTTTCTCAGCAATATCTCTTGCAAATTCGTATTCTCTTTCATGATTTATTACAGGCGGGTACCCAGGTTGAATCTTGACGTCTATTGTTGCACCGTGAAGGGTAGCAAGAGAAGAGGCTACGCCCCTGATCTTGCCAATAATGAGGGATCTTAGTGATACCTCGGTAGTCCTTATCGTTCCTTTTAATATTGCCTTTTCAGCAATAGCGTTATATACAGTTCCTGCTTTTAGAACGCCTATGGTGATTACCGATGGATGGAGTGGATCAAGTTCGCGGGATATAATTATCTGGAGATTAATGACTAACTGACTTGCAATAATAACAGCATCAATAGCCTCATGAGGTCTTGCAGCATGTCCCCCTTTTCCTGTTATCTCTATCTCGAAGGAATCTGAATACGAAGTATGTACACCTCTCTTTATTGCTATTTCACCAACCTGGTAGTATCTCTCGATATGGCCTCCAAAAATAATATCAACATCTTCCAGAATACCTTCTTTAATCATTGGCATCGCTCCACCGCTACCTTCTTCGCCTGGTTGAAAGATAAATACTACATTACCACGAGGAGGATTTTTCCTTAAAAGCTTTGCTGCACCTAACAGAATGGCAACGTGGCCATCATGACCACAGGCATGCATGACACCCGGCACTTTAGATGAAAATGAAAGACCTGTATTTTCCA
>DAOVVO010000070.1 GCA_030637135.1 Nitrospirota bacterium | reverse complement strand
GTTCGCCCATTAAAGCGGTACGAGAGTTGGGTTCAGAACGTCGTGAGACAGTTCGGTCCCTATCTGTCGTGGGCATTGGCGACTTGAGGGGAGCTGTCCCTAGTACGAGAGGACCGCGATGGACGAACCTCTGGTGTGTGGGTTGTTCTGCCAAGAGCAGCGCCCAGTAGCTATGTTCGGATGGGATAACCGCTGAATGCATCTAAGCGGGAAACCCACCCCAAGATGAGGTCTCCCTACCGAGTAATCGGTACTAAAGGTCTGTGGTAGACTACCACGTTGATAGGCTGGGTGTGTAAGTCCGGTGACGGATTAAGCTAACCAGTACTAATAGACCGTGTGCCTTGACCCCCTTTAATACTTACTGTTGTAAAAGAGAAAAGTCTTATATTGTATTGTAGAAAAAATAGAGTAAATTTAAAATGCCCACTTGCACGTGGGCATTTTTTATGATATAAGAATATTAAGGAGATGAAAAGAGAGGGAGGACAGGCGATCCGGACTGATTAAAAAAAGTGTTGTTATCCTTGTAAAATTTAGGAAAAATCTGTTAGAATATTTTTTTTATGCCTAAAAGCATTATTAATGGCATTAATTTCAATATAAGAGGGTATAGGAAATATGAAAGAAAAAGATGTTTTTGATGAAATTATAGATGTAGGTAAAAGGCGGGGGGTTCTTACCTACGATGAAATAAATGAAGCTTTGCCTTCTGAATTTTTTACTCCAGACGAGATAGAGGATCTTATGGATCTTCTTCATGATATGGGTGTGCGTGTTGTTGAGTACGAAGAAACATCTCCTTCACCTGAAGTAGAAAAGGCAGAACTGCAAGAGTATGAAAAAACAGAGGACCTTGTTCAGGCATATTTTCACTCCATGGGGGATATATCAATCCTTACGAAGGATGAGGAAGTTGAACTCGCTAAAAAAATAATTGAAGGCAAAAGTATTATCAGAAAGATCCTTCGCGTCCTTACCATGACAAAAAGAGTTGAGAGAAATTTTATAAACAGTGATGAGATACTGGAGGAGGAAGAGCGTAAAGAGGAGGTAACAAAAATAGTTTTAAACAAATTGAGAGAGTTTATAGGAAAAATAAAGTCCTTGAATAGAAAACTTTCTCCTTACGGCGGTTCTCTAAAATCTTTAAAGAAATCAATGAGAGAGGAAAAAAGTAAAAAACGGGTAAACCTTAAAAAGCTTAAATCCATGGGAGATCTTGCTAAGATCACACAGAAAATTTTTAAGCAGATTGAAAATGAAGTTGGAGTAAACATTGAACAACTGGAGACCCTGTGGGACAGAATTTACAAAGTACAGTCCTTTGTCAGCGAGGCAAAAAACGAGTTGATTACAAGAAATCTGCGGTTGGTAGTTAATATTGCAAAAAATTATGTTGGCAGGGGATTACCTTTACTAGACCTCATTCAGGAGGGAAACATAGGGCTGATGAAAGCAGTAGATAAGTTTAAACATGAGAAAGGATTTAAATTCAGCACATACGCTACATGGTGGATAAGGCAGGCAATAACAAGGGCACTCATAGACCAGACCAAGACGATCAGAGTACCTGTACATATGATGGAGTTTTATAACAGGGTTACAAAGGCATCGCGAGAGCTCACACAAACTCTCGGGAGAGAGCCTACTGACGAAGAGATTGCTAAAAAACTTCAGGTAACAGCTAAAAAAGTAGAAGAGGTCTACAGGGCTATTCAGGACCCTATCGCCTTGCAGACTCCAGTGGGTGACGAAGACACCGAGCTTGAGGATTTTATAGGGGATAAAAACAGCCCTTCACCTTACTCTGACGCGGAGGATAAAGAGATATCAGGTTATATACAAAAAGTCCTTTCTACGTTGACGCCTAAAGAGGAAAAAGTTATAAGGATGAGGTTTGGTATAGGTGTGGATAGGGATCACACCCTCGAAGAAGTAGGAAGACACCTCATGATAACGAGAGAAAGAGTGAGACAAATTGAGGCGAAGGCGTTAAGAAAGTTGAAACATCCAAGCAGGCTCAGGGCCCTTAAAGCGCTCGTCAGCATTTAGGGACAAAAAATCAAATATACAAAAAATGAAAAATGAAGGGGGTTACAACTTAATTACAATCTTTTCTTCTGCACCGTTGCATGTTGCTCTTTGTGTTGTGATTTTTATTTCTTTCCCCAGGAATCTCCTATTGTTACCTCTTGCCCGGTTTTCAGGAGAACAGCTTTTGAAAGTTCTGGCTTGATGTCCACTATTTGTAACGTACCAACAGGGGTTTTAGCAGGTATATTGGAAATAACAGAAAACATATCTCCTACCTTTAAACCGTGATTCTGTCCCTTGTCAAGAAAGATAATGTCGCCGGTGCTTGTTAATTTGATAGTCTTATATGATTCCACAATATATCCCTCTATGTCAGGTGTTCTTACCGTATCTGGAACACGTGGTGGTTCTATATCTTCATAGGGCAAAAGCCCATCGCCAATTTTAATCTCTTCATATGAGGATATTACCTTTGCTTTTGGGATATCGTTCTCTATGGCTATGACTTCCACAGCCCCCGGAATTTTTATAAGATATCCTAATGAGGCGCCTGTTTTTGGGTGTTTAACCTTCTTTACTTTTCTGATAACAAGGAATTTATCTCCGTTACGTGTATAAGAAGGCGCTTTCAGATATACCATTTCATTTTTCACTACCATTGTACGGATATCCGCTGCAGAGTTTATCCTCCCTATGCTCGGAAAATCTTCTGAAATCCACCCGCTCAGAATGTAGAGCTCTTTGTCAATCATATATTTTTTTGGCAGCGCCTTTGCAACTTCTGTAACCACAGGTTTAGTCACAACTCGTATCTCTTTCTCCGGTTTAGGAAACATGCGCATTAATTCTTCTTTTGAAGGTATCCTTATTTTAGTGCCTGGAAAGATAAGGTCAGGGTTTTTTATCTGAGGATTTACACCCCAGAGTTTAGGCCAGAGAAAATAGTCTTCTAATTTGTCACTTGAAATATCCCAGAGGGTATCCCCTTTTTCTATAATATATTCTTCGGACACTATGTCCAGAGCGTTTACAGAAGGGACTGAGGCATAAAACAGAGCAAAAATAATGGCAAGACTAATACAGAGATTTTGTTTCATATATATCTCCTCCATTTTTTAAAAACCATATAACATAAAATATCCTAGTCATATATATCTGTCAAGTTTTTTTATCACTAATAACGAATTATTTTACTATTTATTTTTTCAAGTTTTTTTATGATAAACAGGTGACGTATGCTATTTTCACACCCAGAGAGACGGAATGGAAAGAGAAAGGTATAGCATGGACAATTGAGAGGGTTAAAAGGAGAGTTGTTTATGGACGTGTCCATAAAAAGGCGGTCACGTTTTATGTCATATAACCGGCGTTAATTTTTACGTACTTCTCTGATAGATCGCACGTAAGCATGTCTGCTTCTTTTTCCCCGATTCCCAAATCCGCAGTGATAACGATTTCATTCTTTTGAAAAAGATGTTTTGGAGTTTTCCTTGCGCCGGTTCCTTTATTGACCACTTTGAAATTGTTGATATAAATAGCAATTTTGTCTTCTTGTATATGTGCGCCTGAATACCCGATTGCAGCCATAATTCTTCCCCAATTTGGGTTTTCACCGTAGAGAGCCGTTTTTACAAGGAGAGAGCTCGCAATTGCTCTGGAAGCTTTCTCAGCATCAGATGTGGTCTTCGCCCTTCGTACACGTACCTTAACAAGCTTTGTTGCGCCTTCGGCATCCATGGCTATCATTTTTGAAAGATTATAAGATACCTCAGCTAACGCATTCTCAAATTTCTTGTAGAAAAAAGAGTTTTTTGTTATTGGTTTATTCTTTAAAAATCCGTTTGACAATAACAGCACGGTGTCATTGGTGCTCATATCATTATCAATGGTCAAACTGTTGAATGATTTTTCTGCTGCTTCTCTGAGGGCTGCATTGAGTGCCCTTCGTTCTACTGCAATATCGGTCACAATAAAGCACAGCATTGTTGCCAGATGAGGACACATCATTCCAGCTCCTTTTGCAATGCCTGCGATTGTTCCTGTTTTCCCCGAAATAAGTATTTTTTTTACGTCTATTTTTGTAAATGTGTCAGTGGTCATGATTGCAGACGCAGCATGCCGTATGGAACGGGACGACAGTTTTCTCACTGATTCCGGGATAGCTTTTTTAATTTTTATCAGAGGGAGTGGTCTGCCTATGAGCCCGGTTGATGCAACATAAACAAGGTGGGGAGCACTGCGCAGTTCTCTGGCGGTTATTTGGGCGATATCGTGCGCATCTTTTATTCCCCGTCTGCCTGTGCATGCGTTTGCATTTCCACTGTTTATAATAACGGCACGTGCTTTTCCGCTTCTGCGGATACGCGTGATATCAAGCTTTACCGGGGCTGCCTTGATTTTGTTAGCAGTAAAAATACCGGCAATTGCAGCCGTGTTTTCAGAATATATTAAAGCGAGGTCCTTTTTCTTTGTTTTTTTTATACCAGAGGATATTCCGGAAAATTTGAACCCGGGAACAATAACTGAGTGTTTCATGAAAGGTTTTTCATCAGGGGAAGGGAGCACTGTTCATGAGGCCGGCTGTTTCATCAAAACCATACATAATATTCATATTATGCACAGCCTGGCCTGATGCCCCCTTTAAAAGGTTGTCAATTACACTTATTATGATGAGCGTTTGTGTTTTACGGCTGTTGGGATCAAGAAAGACCGAGATATCACAAAAATTACTTCCTTTCACAGACTTGGTTGTTGGATGTACTCCGTTCTTTAAAACTCTTACAAAATGCTCTTTGCTGTAAAAGTCCTTATATAATTTCTGTATATCTGATAGTTTTAATTTATTTTTGATGCGCACGTAAACGGTACTGAGTATTCCCCTGTCCATGGGAATCAGATGGGGAGTAAAAATGATCTTAATCTTTTTCTTTGAAAGAAAAGAGAGCTCCTGTTCTATCTCCGGTGTGTGGCGATGGGTTGTCACAGCATATGCCTTAACAGTCTCGTTCGTTTCGGAGAACATCAGTGGCAGGGCAGGGTTCCTCCCCGCACCTGATACCCCTGATTTTGAATCTATGATGATGGAATCGGAATCTATGAAATGTTTTCGCATGAGGGGAGCGAGGGCTAATAGTGCACTTACGGGATAACAACCCGGGTTTGCGACTATTTGTGCGTGTTTTATTTTTTCTCTTTTTAACTCTGGAAATCCATAGACGGCCTTTTTTAATAACGCCGGAAATTTATGCCTCGTTTCATACCATTTTTTATATGCAGTCGCATCTTTCAATCTAAAGTCAGCAGAGAGGTCTACCACTCTTTTGCCTTCTTTAGAAAGGTATGCAACGGGTTCCTGAGATGTTCCGTGTGGAAGGCAGAGGAAAAAAAAGTCGGCTTTTTTTGCAATAGTCCTGATTTTTAACGGTTCAAACTGTAAATGAGCACCCTTCAGATTTGGAAATATGTCGGCAATTGATTTGCCTGCTGATCGTTCAGAAGTTACGGTGGTTACTTTTACATAGGGATGTTGGTTAAGTAATCTTACAAGCTCCCCACCGGTATAACCACTACCTCCTAAGACGGCGACTTTTAGCATGACTAATTATACATAAGACCAAAAAACAAAATCCAAATTATTAATCAATGTCAGATGACAGGTCAATGTTAAAATATTTAATTTCCAAATCTTAGGCACTCTATGAATTGTAGACCACATGACAAATAATTCGCAATTGGATTTTGGAGCTTATCCGTCCTCTGCAGTGCCTGCTCCGCCACAGTAGCTGAGGCTACGACGGCCGGATGTACTGCTACGAAGGATGGATTTGAAATTTGGAATTGTTCTAAAAATTATCTCTTCGAGAACTGGAAGCGTTTTCTGGCGCCTTTTCGACCGTATTTTTTTCTTTCCTTGACACGGGGGTCTCTCGTAAGAAGCCCTTCTTTTTTGAGTTTCCCTCTAAAGTCAGGGTTTACTTCTACCAGAGCCCGTGCAATGCTGTGCCTTATGGCACCTGCCTGTCCGCACACACCACCGCCATTGACTTTAATAGAGATATTGTATTTCTCTGTTACTGCGAGCGTAGCTAAAGGATGTTTAACAATCATTTTCAGTGTTTCTGAAGGAAAGTATTTATCGAGAGGCTTATTATTGATGTAAATCTCTCCTTTGCCCTGTTTTATTGTTGTCCTTGCTATAGATGATTTTCTCTTGCCTGTGCTGTTATATGTAATTTCTGTCGTCTCCAAGGTTTCTCCTTACGGTATTAGTTTGAGCATTTCGGGATTCTGAGCTTTGTGCGGGTGCTCCGGACCTCGATAAACCTTTAATCTTTTCAGTTGAGGGCTTCGGAGTTTATTTTTTGCGAGCATACCGTCAACAGCACTAAAAATAATTTTCTCCGGTGCATTTTCCATAAGATCATTCGCTGTTTTTTTCTTAATTCCTCCCGGGTAACCGGAGTGATGAATGTATTCCTTTTGCTGAAGCTTGTTGCCGGTAAACCGCACCTTATCGGCATTTATGATGATGACAAAGTCACCTGTATCTACGTGAGGAGTGTATATTGGTTTGTTTTTCCCTCTTAATAGTGACGCAACTCGAGATGCAAGACGGCCCACAACCTTCCCATCAGCATCGATAAGATACCATTTTCTTTCCACATCACTCTTTTTCGCACAATAGGTCTTCATCCAAATCCTTTAGGGGGAATTTCAAACATATCATGATAATGTAAAATACTCTTATTTGTCAATCCCTTATTCTGGAGGAGTTCCCCCAATTTTTTTAGCCATGTCGTGTTCTGCTATATCTCAGCACTATTCGCAAGCCCACAAAGACCTCCCCCTTTGGAAAAGGGGGATTAAGGGGGATTTTATGGATAAATTTAATCAAATAATCTCCCCTG